>JAGRAA010000160.1:2829-13423 GCA_020435185.1 Bdellovibrionales bacterium
TTACTGCTTGTCGATATTGGAGTGAGGGGGAGTTTTGCGATTCCATTAACTGCGGTTTACAGGCTAGAAAAGTTGAAAACATCTCGAATACAAATAGCTCAAGGACAAAAAATAGTAAAATACGATGGCCGTCCTTTGTACATTAAATTACTTAAAGAGGAGTTGGGCTTTTCTCAGGATAATAATGTTTTAAATAAGGATGAAGTTAAAGTCGTTGTTGTTAAAGATCAGGATTCCTTATGGGGGTTTGTCGTTAATGATATAAGAGATATCATAACAACCTCCTCCAGAATTGAGGACTACGTTTCTGATCGACCTCATATTATGGGAGGTATTGAGCATGATGGTAAGACTGTGACCTTGGTCGATATTTACTACATTTTATCTGGCTTTAGGACAGAAGATTCTCAGCCTCTTGATCATCGAATAGAGGCTGCTTAAAATTATTATAAGGCAAAAAAAAGAGGGGAAAAATGTTTGATTTGAAAACCAGAGTATTAGTCGTTGACGATATGAGTACTATGAGAAAAATAGTCTCTAAGTCTCTTAAAAATATTGGCTTTACAGATATTATTGATGCAGCAGATGGAGTACAAGCTTTTACAGCTCTCCAATCATCAGAGATCCCTGTGGGTTTGATTGTGTCCGACTGGAATATGCCAAATTGTACTGGATTAGAATTCTTAAAAAGAGTAAGAGCGAGTAACTATAAAGACGTTGCATTTGTTTTGCTTACAGCCGAGAGTGAAATCGAACAAGTGAAAGAGGCTGTCGCTGCAGGTGTGGACAATTATATAGTAAAGCCTTTTACCCCTGCTGTGCTTCAACAAAAGTTAGAAGAAACACACAAGAGAAGAACTGCTGCTTAATTGTTAAGTTCGAAGCCTACACGCACAAGATCATCATCTAAATCTTTAATCCACCTTAGCTCTGCTTTTACAGGAGCTAAGGACCCGACCGCGATTAAAAAGGATTCCCCTACCTTCAGGTTAAAGTTTTTCAAAAAAGCAGCACTAACACCCTTGTAAGATTCATTGATAGCCAATCCTACAAGTTTATTCTCGGAATCTTCTTCAAGACTGACCCATACAAGGGTGTTTTTATCGGGTGAAAACCGAATGGCTCTTTTATCTTTTTTTTCACTCATGGAAGCCTTCTTACTTTAAATGTCTCTTGTTAGGTATTTATTGTTTAATTTCGTTACCAATGTAGCGGATATTACATTTTTTATTAAATCACCAGGGAGAAAAGGAATCAAGCCAGCAATGAATAAGGACTCCTTCGGAAGAAAATAAGAAAGAACGCAGAGGCCGCAGAAGAAAATGAGAAGACTGCCCATGAAATTGGCAACCAGAGCTTTAATAAAACTTTTTCCCCATCCTCGTTCTGAGAGATAGCCGATAAGTATTGAAGAAAAAACCATACCGAGAAGGTATCCAAAGGTGGGACCAAATATTAGACCAGACTTTCCTAAAGCAAAAATAGGAGCTCCTAAAAAGCCAAGAGCTAAGTAGCTGGTGAGGACGATAGGCGCTCTACGACCCCAGAAGAATCCAATCAGGCTGACCGCAAAAGTTTGTCCAGTAATAGGGACGGGGGAAAAGGGGACGGCAATAGAAATTTGTGCGAGAATACTGACCAGTAAAACTCCGCCAAGAGTCATGAGAAGTTCAAATTGTAAACCAGATTGATGTGACGTCCACTGGCTGAGTAGACTCTGAGCCTTTAAAGAAGGTGTCGTATACATAATTTACCTCACTGTATGCGTTGTGTAGTATGAATCTTAGAGAAGGACTGTAATAGACCATTGAGGTCTCGTCTACAAGAGGAAATAAATATGCAAATTATACTTTATTTAAGTTTTTTAATATCTTGTCTCATACGAAGGATTTCGTCGAGATCTGACTTGAGGGACTGTCTCAGGCTTTCTTTTCCTTGCTCTTTAAGCATTGCGTCCAAGTCTGAAAATTGATACATAATAAACTTTATGGATTTATCAATAAGTCGAATAGACTTGTATTTTTTTTTTTCGTTTTTGAGTTTAATCTGTAATTGCGTTTCATCAAAAATTGGCTTTTCGAGGATTCCATATACGCCATTTGCCGACAATTCTAAAACCATACTTTTATCTAAATAACCAGAGAGTATAAATACAGGAATTTCTGGATCATATTCGTTAACGGCTTTTTGAAGTTCTATGCCTGTCATTTCTGGCATTTTAACATCTGATAAGATGACATCAGGTTTAACTTTTTTGACTTCGGCGAGAAGATCTTTGGCTCTATTAAAAGTTTTAACGTCAAATCCCGCATCAGAAACCATGTCTTCTAAAGCCATCAAAAGGTCTTCTTCATCGTCCACAATATAGACTATTCCAACAGAAGATGTTTTGGCTTCAAATAATTCTTCCATTCTTTCTTCTTTTTCAGAATCAGATTTAGCCCCTGTTACCTCGGAGGGGGTTTGGGTCGGATCGATGAGAGGAAAGTCTATGGCTTCGCCAACAATCATTCTCGGAGCAATGTCTATGGCCTGTAAAAAGTAATCGGCAAGAGGTCCTTTAAGTTCTTTTTTTTCTTTAGTGGACTCTAAAAGGTTTTCTAAGTGGTGAAATAATTTTTGCACAGGATCGATGCCAAACATCCCAGCAGCACCTTTAATGCTATGAAAAGTTCTAAAGATTTCTTTGTAATGATCTTCGAATTCTTCTCCTCTATCCAGAGCTAAAAGTGCCAATTCGGCTTCTTCTAAAGAAGTTTTGGCCTCTCCTACAAATTCTTCGAGTAACTCTTGATCATCCATATTTAACATCTACCTTCTAGTTTTATTAATTGCAGTTTTCACACAAAGGATTTCTTATATTATAAAATGGACAAACCTATTTACAAGGATTAAAAGGACTTACTATAAAAACTAGGTTTGTGTTTAAGCTAGACGAAGTTATGGTTAATGACTCATAATATTGAAGAGATTTAATTCGGGTTTATTCTTAGCGTGATAGTTTGAAAGGGTTAAGATGCTTTCTGACATAAAAAAGATCAGTGTGTATTCAGTAAAGGGAAAAGACAGTATTAAATATCCTATTTTAGTAAGTAGTCCTCATAGTGGTCGAGAGTTCCCAAAAGACCTAAGTCCTGTCGTCAAACAAAAATTTAAAAATTTGCCTGAAGATACGGATTGGTATGTTGATGATCTTTATGATTTTTCGCAAGAAATGGGGTTTGTTCACGTCTATTCGAATATATCTCGGTATGTTATTGATCTAAACCGAGATGTAAATGGCTTGGGTCTCTATAGTGACGGAAGACAAGAGACCGGATTAGTTCCTCTTCGTAGTTTTTCCGGAGAAAATTTGTATGAGAGTGAGCCGCCGTCTTCTCAAGAGATAAAAAAACGAATAGAAGAGTATTATCTTCCCTATCATAATATGGTTAAAAACACTTTGTTTGAAATCAAAAATCAATTTGGTGTGGCTCTATTATTTGAAGCTCATTCAATTAAGAGAAATGTAAAAACCATTCGTGAGCAAAGCTTTCCCGATTTTATATTAGGCAATCAGGGTGGTAAAACTTGCCCTAAAGCAATAACAGGAGTTCTTGAAGAACAACTTAGGGCAAGTGGTTATGAGTGGTCTGACAATGATCCATTTCGCGGAGGATTTTTAACTCGAACCATGGCTGAATTAGATAGCCATATATATACCGTGCAGTTGGAAATGAGCCAAGACCTGTATATGAATGAAGTCGATTACAATTATCTACCTGAAAAGGCAGAACAAGTTCAAAAGTTTTTGAAATCGATCCTCCAAGCTTTGGGAAATGAACTTTTAAAAATGGTAAGAAAATGAAGTACTGGTTTGAAAATCTGTATATTCGAGGAGTTTGGAGTTCTTCAGTTTTTGTTGAAGTTGACTCTGAGGGACGAATAATTTCATTGGTTGCTGACTTAGATCCTAATGGTATTGAGAATCTGAAAAAAATTGATGGATTTACTTTGTCTGGAATACCCAATGGCCATTCGCACTCCTTTCAGTATTTAATGTCAGGTTTAACTGAGTATTCTAGTCGTGGCATTAATGATGATTTTTGGAGTTGGAGAGAGTCAATGTACTTTCTTGCGCAGAAGTTGAATAAAGATCAGCTCTTTGCCGTAACTTATATGTTATATTGTCGGATGTTGGAGTGTGGCTATACCTCTGTTGTGGAGTTTCATTATTTAAAACATCTCTCTTCAAATTTATATTCTAAATTGCAAAGTAGAGAGGATTTTATTGATTCTAGTCTAGAAAGCTATGAAGTCATTTGTCAGGCTGCAGATAAGGCACAGATAGATTTACTGCTGTGTCCAGTTTTTTATGGTCAAGGTGGATTTGGTCAGCCACTTTCTTCTCAGCAAGAAAAATTTTCAGATAGAGACGTTGATACTTATTTGGAAACTCTAAAAGAATTTAAAAAAAGAAATGAATCCCGTCCTCTTTCATATGGAATTCATTCTCTAAGGGCGGCGAGTGACAAAGATATTTTTCAGATTGTCGAGGCTAAACCAGATTCTTCTCCTTTGCACATTCATGTTGCGGAACAACTCAAAGAATTGGAGGAGTGTAAAGAGCAATATGGAAAAAGACCCGTTGAATGGCTTTTGAGTGAAGTTGCTGTCGATAGTAAATGGAGTTTAGTCCATGCCACTCATATCAGTGAAATTGAGTTGAAGGGAATTGTGGACAAAAACATAAATGTTGTGCTGTGTCCGAGTACAGAGGCGAATTTGGGAGATGGAATATTTCCTTTTTCTGATTTTTCTCATCAAAGTGGATCTTGGTGTATAGGAAGTGATAGCCATATAGGAATGAATTCATTAGAAGAATTGCGTTGGTTAGAGTATCAACAGCGACTCATTCACCATCAAAGAAATCCTCTAGTTTCGGGCGATAAAGAACATTCGGCTCATATTTTATTTGATAGCTGTATTGCGGGAGGCTTTAAAGCCCTAGGTAGAGAGACAAATGGATTAGAACAAGGGGAGTGGTTGCAAGTGCAGGTTTACGACAAGGATCATGAACTTTTAGAAGGAGTGGCTGAGGATAAAATATTGTCTACTTTGATTTTTTCGGGACCACAAATAAGGCCCAAGCAAGTGATTAATAAAGGAAAAACTGTTGTAGAGGAGTATCGGCATATAAACCTGGGTGAGGCAAAAAAAATATGGCGAGAAGCAAAGCTCGACGCCTTTCGAAAACAAAATCATAGCTAACCAAAAACTGACGATCTTCTCATTTGAATCTTTAGTTTAAAGCTTACTCTTTTCATTATGGAGATTCTCGGAGATTTTCACGTACACTCTACTTATAGCGATGGTTTACTGACCATCACACAGTTGGTAGATTTTTATGGAAAACTTGGCTTTAAAGCTTTAGCTATAACGGACCATCTCTGTGAAGAGAAGACTCTTTTAGGGAGAGCTGCTAAATTTTTAAATAGAACTTTAAGAGCTGAGAATTTTTCAGTGTACCTTAATGAAATCTACAGAGAAAAAAAAAGAGCGCTCCAGCAGTACGGGATGTGTTTAATCCCCGGAGTTGAAATCACTAAAAATTCTTTTTCTCATAGAAACTCCTCACACATTGTTATTTTAGGCATAGACGCCTACATAGACCCAGACCAAAGCATAGAAGAGATTTGTCGGAGAGCCCGCATCCAGAACGCCTTAAGCGTGGCAGCTCATCCAGTATCCACACAAAAGATAGAGGCACAAACCAGGTTTCTTTGGGATAACAGAGAGAGGCTGCAGCCAATCTTGGATGTATGGGAAGTGGCGAGTGGAGATATTATTTTTAAAGAGGTTTTGGAGAGTGGGCTTTCTATAATAGCAAATAGTGATCTTCATCACCCTAGACAAATGTCCTCTTGGAAAACAAAAGTCTATGGGCCAATGTCTGAAAAACATATTCTTGATGAAATAAAACATCAAAATTTAGAGATTTTCTTCTATGAATATAACTTTGGTCAGGAATTTCTAGAGAATGTGCATTTGCAAAAGAGAAGCTATGTTGAGGGTTCTGTTTTTCAACATTAAATGTAGGTTAAGGCTTCTCAAAAGGCAATAAATCACCTTAATGATTTATTTTTTTTCATATTTATTCCGAGATATCTTATTGAATAGAGGTAAGTTTTGTATATTTCCGGTAGGGTGAGATTCTTATTATTTTTACTAGTTTTAGTATTAGGACTTTTTCTCGTAAATTTTCATTATTCTTATGAAAAGAAGAAACTTATTCATCATTGGAATGATCGAATTCTTTCTGAAATCCAGTTGACGGGAAGCTCTATAGCTAAGTTTTCCAGCAAATCTTTAATAGATTTTAAAAAGCTCAAGTCTTTTTGTGATCATAATTCTTTAAACGAAATTGCAGAGCATTTTGAGGGTTTTTTACTGCATGAAATAGGTTTTTACCAGTTGAGAATTTTAGATGATAGAGGGCAAGAGGTTCTTCGATTAGAAGATCAAGACAGTCGAATTGTTCGGGTTCCCAAGAAAAAGCTTCAGTACAAAGGGAAGAGAGATTATTTTCAAAGTCTCAAAAACATTCAATCGTCTGAAGTTCAGATTTCGGCATTAAATTTAAATCGAGAAAATGGTCAGTTAGAAATTCCATATAGGCCAACGATACGTTATATGGCCAGACTGGATCGAGACGATGGGAAGAAGTTATTTTTTGTCGCGAATTTTGATATTCGAAATTCTCTGAAAAGTGTTTATCTTGGAAAATGGCCTTTTGATGCAAAGATTATGGTAGCAAAAGATAATGGGTTTTGGTTGATTTCTCCTGAGAAAGACCAAGAGTTTGGAGATGAAATTTCTGATAGAAAAATTTTTAATCTAGATTCTTTTTTTTCTGATTTAGAATTCGATTGGAAGACACGATTGGCTACTGATCAGAAGATTTTAACTTTGCAAGATGGACAACTGTTAGTTGATCGACTAATTGCATTTGATCAGAATTTATATGTGATGGTTTATATCTCTGCAGATCAAATATTTAGTTTGACCTCTGATTTATTTTGGGGACATGTTGCTGTCGCTTTATTTTTTGGTCTCTTTTTCGCAGTATTTTATTTTGTTGTTAATTTTTTTATTCGTCGTTCTAATTTACATTTGCAAAGAATAAGAGAGCTTTCTTCTGTGGTAGAACAAAATCCTATGGCTGTTTTAGTGACGGATACCAAGAGTCAAATTTTATATGTTAATTCTGCGGCAGAGAGTTTATATGGATATAGTAAGAAAGAAGTTTTAGGAAAAACTCCAAAAATTTGGAGTAGCAATGTGTATAACAGAGAATTCTTTCAAAATATGTACCAACAGGTGAATGACGGATTTATTTGGCATGGCGAGATATTAAATCGTCATAAAGATGGTGGAAATATTTGGGTGGAGCTTACGATTTTTGCAATTAAAAATGAAGACAACGAGATTATTAAATATGTCAGAATAGAGCACGATATTACACAAAAGATTGAGTCAGAAAGAGAATCTAAGAATCTACAAGAAAGACTCGTTCAAAATTCTAAAATGGCAGCTATTGGGGTTTTGGCTGGAGGAATGGCTCATGAAATAAATAATCCGTTGGCGATTATTCGTTTACATATGAATAGGGTGAAAAAGAATTTATTTAATCCTCATAAGGACGAGAGTTTCTTTTACAATTCTTTTTTAGCTCAAGAAAAAGCGGTCAATCGAATAGCAAGAATTGTAAATGAATTGCTGGTGTTTTCTGAAGTGGGATCGAGTTCGGAGTTAAGGGTTGATAATTTTAAATTAGAAAATGCGATTCTCTCAGCGACTCAGATGGTGGATAGGACCAAGAGCTTTGGTAGAATTAAATTTGATATTTCTGTTTTATGTGAAGACTGTTATGCCTTTGGATCACAAAGTAAGTTTGAACAGGCTCTTTATAATATTTTAACAAATGCAGTGGATTCTCTTGCGGGAAGAGATTACCCGACGATTCAAGTGAGCTTGTCAGTTCACCATGGGATCTATCGAATTAAAATTAAAGACAACGGAGTGGGTATTAAAGAGGAGCATCTGCTTAAGATATATGATTCGTTTTTTACTACTAAACCTGAGGGCAAAGGGATGGGTTTAGGATTAAGTTATACTTACGTTATTGTTCAAAGCATGGGTGGGACCGTTAAGGTTGAATCTAAATATGGTGAAGGAACTATTTGTATTGTAGAGATTCCGATGTCTGAAAGTATTAAAAAAGCAGCTTAAATAACTCTAATGATTGTAGTTGCCATTTGACGTCTATAAAGTATTGTAAACTAAAATATAATTGATTTTTAAGGAGGGGGATTTTCCAATGATTTCTAGTTTTATAATTCTGAAAAACTTTAGAAGCCAAGGGACAATAGGTCTTGTCGTATTTATTTTCTGCCATAGTCTTTGGGCCATTACCGGAAAAGTTTATAAAATGGGGTCTCAGCAGAAGGACCAATTATTTTCAATTTCTTCTGAGACGAAAATAGAAAATGACAATGAAGTTTTCACTATGAGGTTTTTTGACATGAAAGGGGTATTGGCTGTAGAAGAGTCCGCCTATTTTAAAAATGACGTTATTTACAAATATACGGTGGATTACAAGCGGAGAAATCAAAAAGGCACAATTGAAGTTAAAGATAAAAAAATATTTTTTGAATATACAAAAGATGGTGAGATCTCTAAGGGTTCTGAGAGTTTAGAAGATAATTTTGTCGTTGGTCTTTCTGTGAAGAGGTACTTGCAGAAGAATTGGCAAGATCTTACTCAAGGAAAGAGTATCAAGGTGCGCTTGGGGGTAGTGGATAGAAAAGAAACAGTTGGCTTCTCGTTTTTTAGAGAAAAGAAAAAAGAAACCGATGCTAACATTATGGTTGTTAAAATGAAGCCTAGTTCTTGGGTGATTTCTGCTTTAGTGGCCCCCCTTTATTTTTATTTTGATCTTCGCACAAAAGACTTAGTTAAACTCATTGGCCGGACTAAGCCCAAAATACAAGAATCAGGACAATGGAAAGATCTTGATGCAGAAACGGTTTATGATACGCCCCTGAGTCAGCCTTCTACAAGCCAGAAGTAAATCTCTTAGTCTTTACGGGCAAAGAAACCCTCTTCGTAGGCTTTCACTCTAGCAGATGAATTTGTGAGGTGAAGGTCAACCACAACATCAGGAAGAGCAGCGCACATAGGGTTATTAGAATTGGTTTTAAGCGATTGTAGTTCTTCTCTGATTTGCTTTCTTTTTTCGGTTTCTTGAGCATTTCTATGAGCTAATCGGTCAGAAGGATCTTCAATAAGTACTCTTCTGAGTGTATTCATGCTTTCAGTGGTTTCTATTTCGGACTTAAGCATTTTTGGATCCTCGGTAGTCACTTCTCTGATGGCGTCTAAGAGGTGCCATTTCACAAAACGAATATGAATACCTTGGTTGAGTTCGACGACCAAGCCAATCTGTTTTCCGTAGGTAGAAACAATGTCTCCGTCTAAATTGTAGTGGACTTGATCTAAGGATTGATAAACTCTATCTTCAGGAAGAGGAGAAAGATGCTCGTCAGAGAGGTGTTCTTTATTGTCTGTATCCACAAGGTCTATAGTCCCAGGAGCATTCCAAGTAACCACCTCTATGTTATTATTTATATTGTTTTTAATCAAAATCTCTTGAGCTCTATAGGCAAAGAACTGGGCCATCAAGCCTCCGAGGCTATGGCCGGTGACTAATACTCGAGAACCTCTTTCGGCGCATTTTACTATGTCTTTTATCATTTCTCTCTGAGCCCCGCCTTTAACTTGTCCTTTTCCTACGCCTCTGTCAGTTGCTGCATCTAAGGCCTCATTGGTGCCAGCAATGGAAAATACACATAAGTTTTCAGCAGAATGAGTGGGAGTTATTTTAATGGCCGCAAAACCAGATTCACATTTTTTGTAGAGGGTTGAGACTTCAAACCCATCTGGAATTTTATATTCATATTTATTACTTACTCCTACGGTAAGTTTATCATCAGCTTCAGAGCGTCCTAGTCTGTTTAGTAAAAGAGGATCATTTAATCTACGTTTTGCAGGAACGACATCATATACAAGATCAACGAAATCCACAGTGAGTCTATGGAGGTCCATTAATTCCTCGTGACACCTTAAGTAGTCGGAATGAGAGGGGCTAGCGGCAGCTTTGAGAAGATCTTCTTCTCCGTAGGCTGAATAGTCTAAGCTAGAAACTCCTAAATACTTTAAGGCACAGGAAGGATAAACAAAGTTGAGTTTCGATTTGTAAGAGAAATCATTGTCTGATTGAGAAAAGATCCCCCATGCAAAGAGTGAAGGAGAGTAGAATCCTAATGTGAAAGCAAGAGTAAGCGTTTTATATACCCAGTTAAATCTAAAACCCATAAACGATTATCCTTAGTAAATTTTTTATTTTGCCTTTTTGACGAACCTACACGAGTTTAGTCGATTTTTATGATTCAAGAGAGAGTAAATATTACAGTTGAATAACTTTCAAAGGATTCATCTTATTATAAGATTATAAAGCTAGGAATGGTATCATAAATGGTGCCCGCGGTCCCAA
>JAGRAA010000161.1 GCA_020435185.1 Bdellovibrionales bacterium
ATATTCATTATATGGTGTAGAAAAGATTGAAAATCAATCGACTAACAAAAAATTTGGCACTATGTTAAGAAGATTAACTTTAACTCTTAGGAGACAAAAAAATGGACGATTCCATAAGCGGCAGTGACCTCTATCGAAACGTTATAAAATCTCTAAATGCTGCCGGAGAAGTAATAAACATCAATCCTGTTGCATTAGAACGACTTAAAACCCCTCGAAGATCTATCATCGTATCTGTACCCGTTAGGATGGATGATGATACGGTCAAAATTTTTCCCGGCTATAGAGTTCAACACAATCAAACTCTGGGTCCGTTCAAAGGAGGGTTGAGATACCACCCTAGCGTAAACCTTAGTGAAGTCGCCGCTCTATCTGCTCTTATGACTTTTAAAAATTCCTTGTTGCAACTTCCCCTAGGAGGAGCAAAGGGTGGCGTTGCTGTTGACCCTACCAAACTATCAAAAACTGAGCTTGAAGGTCTGACCCGTCGTTTCACCACAGAATTAGGACCATTTATCGGATCTGACAAAGATATTCCTGCTCCAGATGTAGGAACGGACTCCCAGACAATGGCTTGGATGTTAGACACTTATTCTTCAGAGTTTGGGTATGCCCAAACAGGAGTTGTGACCGGTAAACCAGTGGAAATAGGCGGTTCTCTAGGAAGAGATGCTGCAACAGGATTGGGAGTGGTTTATATTTCTGAAAAAGCTCTAGCCACAAAGGGTCGACAACTTGAGGGCACCACTTTTGCCATTCAAGGATTTGGAAAAGTGGGGATGCATGCCGCTATCGAAGCCTTTAAATTAAAAGCAAAAGTGGTTGCTGTAAGTGATATTAGTGGAGGAATTTTTAACCCTGAAGGGTTAAATATCGACGAACTTGTTCGTTATGTTCATGAAAATGGAGTCGTTAAAGACTATCCTCAAGCTCAAAACATCACCAACGAAGAACTTCTTGCCTTAGAAGTAGATATTTTAGCGCCATGCGCACTAGACGGCGCTATCGACTCAAATAATGTCGACTCTGTTAAAGCAAAAATCATTGTCGAAGGTGCTAATGGCCCTGTGACTATTAATGCCAACCGGGTTCTTTATGAAAAAGGAATAATGGTCGTTCCTGATATTTTAGCCAATGGCGGCGGCGTCGTAGTGAGTTACTTTGAATGGGTTCAAGACTTAGTTTGGTTATTTTGGTCTGAAAACGAAGTTCGAAGTAAACTAAAAACTATTATGACCTCTTCTTTTGATAAGGTTTGGGATTTTGCTCGTAGAGAACAAAAAGACATGAGAATTTCAGCCATGTCTGTTTCCTTAATGAGACTAGAGAAAGCCATGAAGCTCAGAGGACACGCTTGGTAACATGGTTAAACCCTGGCTTCTTTTACCCGCATCTCTGAGTCATAAAATTGCTCCTCTCTATTTAAAATATTGTGTTGGAGAGGGGCCCTTCCCTGAGTACGATTGGAACGCCTTTGAATGGAAAGGTCTGCAGTTTAAGAACCCTTTAGGTATAGCTGGAGGAGTGGATAAGGACGCAGAAAATATATTTAACTGGTGGACGCTAGGGGCTGGATTTGTAGAAGTAGGAACAATCACTCCTCTTTCTCAATCCGGAAATCCTGGTAAAGTTATTGATCGCGATGTAAAGAATAAAGCTTTGTGGAACCGAATGGGCTTTCCTTCTAAAGGTGTAGACTATGTCTCTAATAAATTGTCCAAAATTCCAAAACCTCACCATACTCCTATTTTTGTAAATATAGGTAAGAATAGATCCACACCATTAGAACACGCTCATGAAGATTATATCTCTTGTATCAAGAAATTATCTCCATACTCCGATGCCTTCGTCGTAAATATAAGTAGCCCCAACACTCCCAAATTAAGAGAGCTGTTAACTCCAACACACTTAAGAGAGTTTTTAGGAAAAGTTGTTGAGGCAAATGATCAACACGAAGGAAAACCTCTCATTCTAAAAATAAGCCCTGATGTAAAACGTCCGGACTTAGAAAATATTATTGATGTTTCCATCGAATTAAATTTGAGCGGATGGATATTAAATAACACTTCAACCATTCGCCCTAACAACATTCATTTTCCGGCAGACGGCGGAATGAGCGGCAAACCTATTGGTGAATTGTCTAAAGACACCCTCATACATGTATTAAATTATTTAGGAGATAAAAGAACAGGAAAACTTATCATTTCTACAGGCGGAATAATGTCTCCAGAGGACGCCATAGAAAGATTAAATCTGGGAGCAGACCTTGTACAAGTTTACTCGAGTTTAATTTTTAACGGCCTGAGTTTTTTTAAGGATGTAAACCAATATGCCAAAAGCAAGTAAATCCAAGAAAAGACCACAATGGATTCCTGTTGTTGCCGGTTTGATAAAAAAAGAACAGTCCTATCTTTTGGGACTGAGACCTCCTGGCCATTCTTTACCCGGAGTATGGGAATTTCCCGGTGGAAAAATTGAACCTGGAGAGACGCCTGAAGAAGCTTTAATCAGGGAACTTGATGAAGAGCTGGGTATTCAAATAAAAGAATTTTCACTTAAAAAAGTAATTGCACATAGCTATGAAGATATTGGGATTTTACTTATTTTTTTCGAAGTTACTTATTGGGATGGACAACCCAAAATCATTCACCACAGCGATCTAAAGTGGATACCTGTGGAAAAAATCACTCAATACCCACTACCAGAAGCCAACAGACTCATCGTTGAAGAACTCATCAATAGTTAATAATTATAGCCTAATGCTTTAAGAGCTGTGTTATGATTCCATTTAGCACGATACACGTGAGCCTGATGTTTTTCGTTTCTTTGAGACGACCAAACCAGCTCATTTCCATCTGGAGAAAACACAGGAAGAACGTCGGCCCCAGTGGTTTCTGTTACTCTTACTGGTGGGACAGATCCATCCAATCTTCCAATCATCAATTCAAAATTGGCATGACCACCAGGGTATGTGCTGGTGAAAATCATATACTTGCCACTAGGGTGAATATATGGAGCCCACGATACCGCATTCAAATGGGTGATCTGTTTTGGCTCAGAAGTTTCTAATGTATTCAAATCTATATCCATAGTCATTATCTCACCCACGCGACCGGACCGATCAAAACGACGCCAAATAATTTTGTTTCCCTCTTTATTAAAGAAAGGACCTCCGTCATATCCAATATTATTGGTTAATCTCTTCACTCCAGTACCGTCGTTATTCATGATATAAAGGTCAATTAAAATTGAAGGGTTATGTTCAAACTCCTGTTTTATGTCGTCAGGATAATTGTCTGTATAACCATGTCTATTTGATGCAAATAAAATCTTTGTTCCATCAGGAGAATAGCTTCCTTCGGCATCATATCCCCAAGCTTGAGTTAAATTGACCGCACGAAAATCGTTCTGATTTACAATTTCATTAAAATCTCTAGAAAAAAGGTCATAATTAGGATCATAATCCCACGCATAACGTCTTTGCTCGCCACTCTCCCGACGAGACAATTCTTCGTTTTGTTTCTCAACGGCTAGTGGATCCAAATGTGTACTCGCATACAAAACCGATTGGTGATTTGGATGAATCCACGCACAGGTTGTTTTTCCAACCCCGTTGGAGACCAGTAAGTCTTCCTTCCCATAAGAGCCGTTAAAATCCTTTAAATAAATTTGATAAAAGGGATTTTCCTCAAGCTTTTCGGCTTGGTAAACCAACAGGCTTCCATCGTGGCTAAAATAGGCTTCTCCTGAGCGAAGGCCATCAGACACTATCTGCGTTACTTCGCTTAAAAAATCAGACTCTCCAAACGCCTCATTGACCAGACCTCGCTTAGAAGCCTCATCATGGGCACTCACCTTGTTGCGCTGAGTGCATGTTGTTACTGCAAAAAGACCCAAAAAAAATAATGTGTAAAAAATGCTTAGTCGTTTCATAATGGCAACAAAAGTAAATATCTTATGAAATATAGTCAATAACTGACGCAAAGATCATTTTAACATATTTAGATAAGATGTCGGGACATCTCTTCGCCGACCCTTCAAAGCCCTCTAATTGAGATAAGAACCCAATTTTATGAATTTTTACTGGACTTTAGCTGCCGCATTAAATATCCCATCAAGATACCACCCAAGGAGATTATAATGAAAGCATGTATTCTAGCAATATTGGCCCTATTGGTGACATCCATTGCCAACGCACAAAATTCGGAAGAGTCTACTGTTACCGAAAAAAAAGAAGCAGTTATTGCTCCTCAGAAGCCCTATTTCCAAACCTCTTATTTTTATATGATGCAGAGTTTTAAAGAAACTCCTCTAGAAAACTCCGCTCCGTTAGGAAATATCCCAACTATTTTTCCTACTAAGTTGGTCGTTCAAACCAATCAACTCAGTCTCAAAGCCAATATCTCAAACTCCTTCAATTTAGAACTTATTGGTCAATACTATGATAACAATATTGATCTTAAACAATCGAGCCTACACTTTAGCAGAAGTTTTAATGGGCAAACTGCTGGTATGGGCGATACATTAATCGGAACAAATTATGATCTTGAAAACTCTGTAAGCTTAGGTTTGCACTTAAGTATTCCAACAGGGGATTATCAATTAAAAAGCTCAACGGGAATGCTACACTCCTACCCAGCTCAACTAGGATCGGGAACTTATGATTTTATACCAAGCATTTCCTATAAAGAAAAATTTGGCAAATGGGCCATCAACACCAAAGCCAAAGCAAAAATTCGAACAGGGAAAAATGATTTAGACTATCGACTAGGAGATGAAATTAGAGCTTACGCAACTGGCAGTTACTATATCACGAGATGGCTCGCTTCAAACCTTACCTTATACTACAAAAACTGGGCAGAAGTAGATGGCTACCAAAATGTTGACAACTACAATACTGCCATTGCCGCGAAAGGGAGAGCCACAAAACAAAGAACTTCTTCACACTCACAACACGCAAAGAGCTCAGCGGCTTCAAGAAACCCTAACGCTTCAGCAAGCCTCTCTAACTCCCCTATGGATCCTTTTGCTGCCGATGGCTCTCGTTGGTCTGCAAGCTTAGGTTTAACCGCTGGTATCTTTTTCGGCCAAGGAAAAGGTGGTTTCATCGAAATCGCAACGCCTCTCTATGCTGATCAGGCTGGTGCCTTAGAAGGGCTAACCACTGACTGGTATGTACAAAGTTCTATAATGACTACTTTCTAACTCTAGTTATAAAAGCTGATCTTCTTTGAGATCAGCTTTTATGTAATACTTTCCGTTAAAATTGAATTTATTAAATGGTTAAAAGATGTAACCGCAAGTAACTCTGGTTTTTTACAACTCTGATTTATTATTGTGATCGAGCTCAAGGAGATGAGATTCAGCAATTAGAGAATGTATAAGTTATCAAAATTTTTATGCCTTTTGTAATATACAGTCCTAACGTCAATTTGCCTTGACCTTTCTAATTGTTGAATTTCGTCACCTCGGTTCATTTTTTTGCTTGAAATTAAATAGGTTGGGGAATTAGAGGGAAATCTTTTAAAAGCATGAAAGTGCTTTTAACACTGACGAACAAAACCCTTAGGGCAAGGTGTAAAAACCTTGCCCTTTTTTTGACTCTAATAATACAGATCTATTTATTATTTCTATCTAGTCAACAATCTGACAATTTAATGTCGTCCAACCAATTTGAAAAACCTCTGACGTAAATTTATACTGAATATACATCTTACGAGATAAGTACATGAAATTTTTGTTTAAGATATTGTTTGTCGCATTCGTCTGCTTGAAATCACTACTAGAAGTTGAGTATATCCCACTCACATCAACCGTCCATCGAGCAGATCCTCCATAGTCAAAAATATGAATCAACGGAAAATTGTCCTCGGTTAACCGAATATTCTGATTAAATGTTATAAAAGCATCCGTCTTTAAATCAGATATTTCTACTTCCACACTTTCTGGTTTCATCTTGATTTTACAATATCCAAATTTTTTAATTCCGCCCTCTTCCTCGATCTTAGAATAAGCTAAACGTTGAACGTTATTCATGGTAAATGGAATTGAAGTAAAATTGCCCATCTGATCTGCAGAAGCTCGAGCCTTTAAGTCTTCATAGAAAATCATATTTTCCCAATCCGCTTTAAGGTAAACAATCTGTCCAAAAACAACCGCTCGAAAGGCGACGATATGAACACCTTTATATATCATACCTGGTTTGACTTCTCTATTTTGCGCCCAAGCTCCACGGCTTATACATTCAGAAAACGACCGACTCTCTCGACATTCACTAAAGCTTCCGTCAGCCACCTCTCCCCCACCAGCCGACCATATTTTTCCGGAAGATCTGTAAAGAACGGATTTCTCTTTTTCTAAAACCTCATAGACATATTCAGCCGTTAGAGTTTCTTCGAAGTTTTCATTTTCCGTTCTAAATCTATAGGCGTTATCACCAAACTCTTTAAATTCAGTGTGAGAAACACTCCCTCGTCCTCCTCTTAAAAACACACCCATGAGATCTCCCTGGGTAATGTTCACATATTTGATTTTCTCAAATATCCCATTGGTTACCACTGTATGTCCTAAGATCGAATACCCCTTTACTTCACAATCTTTACTAAATCCGTTAATGAATTTGCAAAACTTGGTCTCTTCTATGAGCGGAAGTCCACTCATTTTTGGATTCAGATCATACACAGGAATAAAATTTAATCGATTGGCTGATTTTTCTAATTGCTCTATTTCCTGATCCTTTACGAAATTAGAAATTTGCCCGTTCCATACACTTTTAGAATCAAAATATTTCGCTTTACCAGGGAGAAAAAATTGCCCTTTCCTACTAAAGAATGCTTTCTCTCTAAATTCTATACAATTTTGCGCTTTATATTTGGGAATCACAATTCGATCCAGAAGTTTATCATAGTAACCTATTGCTGATTGCTCCAAGAAAAATGGACTAACTCCATTTTCTAATTGAACTATAATATCATCTAAATCATTGTCTACGACATAACTCTCAGATACGGCTTTTATCTCCACTCCATCCACTTCAATATTTACATTTTTTGGATTTCCTAACAGCAGGCTAGAAGCGGATCTTAAATAGTAATTATTCTCGTATGAAAAGATATAACCAACACCAGTTTTTGACTTTCCTTTGGGGGAAGTCATTTGAACTTTTATTAGGCATTGATTAAGACTCTTTGCGTACACAGACGGCACTATCGCTAAGGAAAAAAGTATGAAGGCGACAAAACCAACTTTTTTAAGCATGAACTTCTCTTTCTAAGTTTGGTCTGACTAATTTATCAGAGACCTGATAGCGTCCGTTACTTGATACAATCAAGTTAGGACGTTTTTTTCGCAATCTGCTTAATAAAACCTTGAACCTATTGTTCGCCGATAAATAATCAACCTGGTTTCCATATAATAAAGTGACCAAGTCTTCTTTTTTTCTAGGTTGCTCTACCAATAACTCCACCAGCTTCGATTCAAAAACCGTTAGCTTAGCCTTGGCTTTCTCTATTTCTGATCTCAATAAACGCTCTCTCCACGAAGTCGACAAAATTTCAATCTTGGGCTGACTTTGTTCTCCCATCAATTTATCAATTACTTTTATAGATTCTTCCATAGCTGGATGCTTAGCAGAAATTAAAAGATCGTAGTCTCTTTTCGCTTCGTTAAAACGCTCAAGCTCAATATACAAATGAGCTCTATGAGCGATAGCCAAATAATAATTTTTACTACCATAATCTGCTTCTAAGCTCTGAATACTTTCATTGACATAATCTAAGGCCGTCTCTTTCGCTCCAAGCAACTGATATTCTCTAGAGATATTCAGAAGACAAATCCCCACAACAACTTGTTCTCCACATTTTTTTGCTTTTTTGGCCAAATAATAATAGTCACTAATTAAGCTAATTTCAGGATCAAATCGAGAGACACAAGCTAAATGATTGAGTAAAGACTTTACTGATTTGTGAACACAATTTTCTCGAGAAAACAAAAGATTTGCCTTCTTATACAATTCTCCGGCTTTCTTATTGATCTCAACAGAGGCCAAACATTGAGCAGCAACAAACAGACCTTCAGCTTGCCAAATCCTAGCCTTACCTAAATTACTCTCAAGAAATTGACTGAGTAAGTGATCTATTTCTTTGTGACTTGCATTTGTTTCAAGTGTCATTAATCTCATTTTTACCAAAGGATATATGTCTTTATTCAAAATAGAAGACATAATTTGAGACAGGCGCTCGACGTTTCCTTTAAAGTAGTGAATAAGTACTTCTAGGTATTCTTTTTCTATTTCACTAGAACATTCTTCTTGGTAACGAATTTCAATCAACTCAAGTAGATTTCCTTGTAAAATCCTAACCAGAGAAGTTTGCTTTATTGATTCTTCCATTTAAAATCCGCCCTTTTGGTGATGTAACTTTTCTTATACCATAGCCCTGTTGAAATACCCGTTGAGATCTCTAACTTTGAAAATTTTCCCACAAAATTAGATAGTTAACTGAATATAAGCGAAAAACATTTAGTCATTCTTTGTAGCTTTTATAAGATCCCGATGTAAGTCCTAAGGAGAGTGTTCAAATTGTTAGAAGCTCATCTCCTTGATAAAATAGACTCATGCTTAACCTTAAAGAGTTCATTCAATCATTAAAAGCATTTTTAACCACCCAGAATGAATCTTCTCCGCGCAGAAAATTCCCAAGAGTTACGCTTCCAGAAAGTAGACTCCGATTTAAGAAAAATAAATCTAGAAGCCTCACCATCGCAAATTGCTCTAAGTCTGGAATTGCCTTTTTTCGCTCTGAATTTACCTCTCATTTAAAGATCGGGGATGAATTTCTCGGCACCCTATTTGTGGATTCCATACCTTTTTCTGTCCGTTGCGTAATTGTTCAACTGAATGCTCAAATTGTAGGCTGCGAATTCAAAGATATAAATATAAAGTTTGAACTCGCTATGATTAAAGCTTTTGAAATAGAAATGAGAGCTCACGATATGAAAGAAGTATCTGACAATACCATTTCTGCACCAAGCCCAGGGACTCCTTTTTATTTTCGAGGAGGTTCATCAGAAGAACTATTTTTTGTATTTATCTCAGAAAGGATCCCTTATTTTATTCTCATTTTTGACAACCAAGTCGTCACCGGTGGATATAAAAAGCCAATCAAGACCGGCTATTTAAACCCAGAAATAAATCAAGAGGCTTCAGACCTTAAAGCCCGTTATCCATTTATAGAACATGATAGAGTTAACAATTCTCTTTTAAGCCAATCCTTAATCTTTCTAAACAATCTTGATCAGCTTTCAAAAGATCACCTACATATTTTAAAAAACTATATTCGTCTCTCTCGACAATATTAAATATGAATCAAACCAGGGCCTGCTGGCTCAGCCTCAGGCATCGATCCACCTTCTTCTGGAGCTAACTTTTTTAACTCTTCTAGAAGTTGGCCTAAAATATCTGCTGCCATAGCTTCAGCTTCAATTTCACCTTTAATAGGAGTGACCAGCAAAAATTCTACAGCAATCATGGGAGCAATAACTTTATTCAACAACTCATCTGTTTTCATGTCAGCGATTTGATCGGATTTCTTATCCGACCCCACAACTCCGAAATGCAGCTTTCTAGATTTTTTTGCAATGGACCGGCTATAAGCCTTTTGATCATTTTTTATAGAAATTATCGTAGGATCAGAAAATTGAGTCACCTCACTAATTTTGTTGTACAAGGAAACGGCAACCTCTTTATTGTTTTTTAATGGATCTAAATACTCTTTCTCAAAATTTTCTGAAGGCGTGGGTAACAACACATATCCTTTGATATTCACCACTCCTGGAGCACCGTTTGTATTCATCCACTGAACTTTGGCAACGACATTAAGTTTAGACTGACCGTCCGGCTGTGGTTCTTCAGAGACTACGGTAATTCCCACAATATCCAATTCTGAATAAGTTCTTTTTAAAATATCTATTAAATTTTTTGGAATAACTTGAGTGGAGAGCTTCCCCACCTTTAAATAGGTTTGCTCATAAGGGTCTATTGTTTCTTGAACCTGCTTTTCTGTGATGGACAGTCGGTCCATGATAAAAATATCTTCATAGACATCTTGATCTGCCTCATAGCATTCTTTTGAAACCTGTCCCTTGATAAGCTTCTCAAAATCTTCAGTAACACAAACATGGCTTTGATCAGAAGTCATATAAAAATCAAAATCTTTATTTACCGCTTCAGAAAATCCAACTTGAGGTTGCAAACAGGACAGCAAAAGAGCCGCTTTGATATATTTAGCCTTCATAATACCCTCTATATAATAATATAATAAATCCGTTATTAATCGATGACTTTAATTTAAGTGCCTTGATTTTGCACTTTACCATGGCCACAGGAGAAGGAACAGATCCCTGAAAAAATAACAGAATTTCAAGGCTGTTTAAGTAAAGTTTACCATCTCTCTTCGCCATATCCTTCTGAAGGATAAATCTAACTCATTTACTTGGAATAAAAATTGCTGAGTACTGTGGACTAAACGAAGGCATAAATAACATTACTCTATGATTTAAAAGCCATAGACTGACAATAGGAGATAGGATGAAACTACTCATAGTATTTTTAAGCTTGTTTACCGCTTTAAACGTATATGCTAACCAAGTGGAAATTAAAGTGGCAAAAAACCAGTTTTTACAAGAAATCAATGGTCGTGAAAACGGCTACCCCTTTAAAGCTATCGCTATTGAGACAGCAGAATCTACAGATATTACTGCAGATTGTGTAGAGATGGATTCAGATAATTATGACGGAATAATTATTAGATTTAGAGGATGTCAAGGACACCAATCTCTTGTTGTCTATCAAAGTTACTCAGAAACAAACGAACCCACTGCAAAAGTAAAACAAGCATTGCTTGATGCTGTAAGCAGTTTGCCTGAAAAAGTTTCTATACCTGAGAGATAAAAAATCCACTATAAAAATAGTTTAATCTGAAGACAGGCGCCTTACTTTTTCAATATAAGTAGGGTGCTCTACCGCAAGATTGAAACAAACAGGTAGACCCTTCATAACCAACATAAGCTAATGATTTCTTTCAGTATTTAAGAAAATCAAACTTTATCTCACAAATTATTTAAGAATAATAAAATTCTGGCCGATAAATAACTTATGTTGTACGTTTGCAGAAAAGTATTATTTTTAATCACGCTCTTTTTCTTATTTTCAGGCTGTTCTTTAAGCCAAAGTTTCGAAGTCTCCGAGGATTTATCCTCTGTCGACTCAAATGCTGTTTTACTCTCGGTCCATCAAAAAAATATCAGTTTAAATGAAAACAACATCCTTACCTTGGTCTTAGTTTTTGATAAAAACTTACCTTCTGACTCCTCAATATCTTGGTCCATCGAAAATGGTACTTCAGATTTTTCGACAACCTCTGGAGGCGATACTATTTCGAAAGGTAGTTCCTCTTTTTCGATTTCTATTGCACCGATAAATGACAGTGTTCACGAGCCTTCAAAATATTATACTCTATCCATATCTGGCGATCAGAGCTTTAAAAATTCATTAAATGTGGAGATCACCTTGAACGATGATGATTCCCCTCTGGATGATCCGACTTTGACCTTACTTGACACAATTACTAGTTCAACAACGTTAACAAATCAATCCACAGTTAATGTAAACCTAGGTAGTGACAGCACAAGTGTTTTTTGGTGCCTCAGTGAAGTCCAAACTACTAAACCTACATCAAATAGCTCAGATTGCAATGGCGGCCAAGGGTCATCAAATGGTTGGCATACTTCACGCCCCTCAAGCTTCATCTTATCATCGGGTGATGGTTCTAAATCGGTATATCTTTGGATTGCAGATATACACGGAAACATTAATAGCGGTCCAATAAATGCTACGATTGAACTGGACACATCTGGTCTTCCGATTCCAACAGTCAGCCTAAACGATGCCCTCAATAATTCTACTTCGCAAACCTATAATAGCACTGTAAATTTAGCGATAACTAGTGACTCAGGGGCAACAAAATGGTGTGTCATCGAACAGGCCTCAGCCAGTTCGATCCCATCGACACCCGCTTATGATGACCCTTGTTTTACTGCCATTAAGCCCACTCAAGTTTCTCTCAGCTCCACAGGAAACAGAAGTGCCTATGTTTACTTACTGGATTCTACACTCAACATTTCTAGCCCTGGAGTTGCTAGTATTACCTATTCATTAAACCAAAATCCCATCCTCGCTTTAGATTCTACCGTTGTCGCCAAGGACTCTTCGCCAGTTCTCATTGATGTTTTAGCCAACGATTCTGATCCAGAGTCTGAAAGCTTAACTATAACTGCTAAAACAGATGGTTCTAATGGAGCGACCATTTCAATCTCTGGAAACAAAATTTCTTATCAACCCAATGCGGGATATTACGGAATAGATAGTTTCACCTACACAGTTGAAGATCCGCGTGGAGGTTCTTCAGTTGGCACCGTCAATGTTCGAGTGATGACACCTTTCACTTGGACAGGCCTTGCCGGAGACAATAACTGGTCTTCCAATAACAATTGGTGCGGAACAATTACCTCTGGTGCCTGCGCCGGAGGAGCGCCTCCCGGAACAGGAGATGTTGCTGTTTTTAATTCAGCTTGTACAAATTGTAATGCCACTATTAACTCAAGCATCGATGTTGCAGGAATAGAGATGCAGGCCGGCTATACAGGCAGTATTGTACAAGGCAGCGGCGTTACGATTTCGGTAGGCACTCAAGATTTAAACATTGGATCAGGAACACTTGTCGGATCAAATGCTGATTTTACCCTCACTGGTAGCTTTAATATATCCGGAGGAAGTTTTAGCGCTCCAAGCGCCACAATAAACATATACAAAAACTTTATCTACTCTTCAGGAAGCGTAGATATGGGTATGTCAACACTCAGGTTCTACGGAAAACCCCAAGGTTCGATTTTAACAACAGCAAATGCCTTTCCGCTCTATAACTTAGACGTGGATAAAGGTTTTGATGGAGGCCCTGGATTAGATGTCACCGGAACCGTATATGTCTCAAATACGCTATCCGTAAATTTTGGATACTCTGCTTCTCCTTTCAACGGTGGAGTTATTGAAGCCGCGGGAGATGTTTATATTAACAACGCAACAGTAAACACCTCGATTAAAATAAAGCTTGTTGGAAATTCAAACCAAATCTATTCGCAAGTTGGGGGAGGGTTAATTGCCGATTTAGAGTTTGCCTCTACAGGCGGCACGATCACTCTAGAAGGATATATCCGTGTCAAAAGAGAAGTCTTATACACCTCAGGAAATATTGATGCCGGAACCTCTACGTTCTCAATAGCTGGTCGTCACTGGCATTCACAAGTCAATCTAGGACCGGTTGTTCTTAATAATCTACAAATAGAAAAAGGTTATGATGCTTATCCTGATGTGTACATTGTGGGTACGATCAATGTAAGTGGAGACCTGGGAATTAACATGAACGGTGCCGGAGATTACATGTATAACGGAGCTATTGATGTAAAAGGAAATGTAAGTGTTTCAGGTATAGGTGGAGTTGGCGGGAGTACACAGCTAATCCTATCAGGAACGGGTGATCAAACGATCACCCATACTTCAGGGGGCTTTCCTGGGGGTAATCTCACCGTAAACAAATCCTCAGGAAATATAATTTTAAACTCAGCTCTAAACTTATCAGTGACCAATCAAAGTTTTTATATTCAAAGCGGTACCGTTAATATGTCTGGCTACGATTTAACAGTAAACAATATTTTAACTCTCGATTCTGGAGCGGTTCTCAATCAAGGCGGAGGAGCTTTGTCATATGGATCAGTGGTGAATAATGGAACTATTAATCCTTAGTTTTATGTAAGTCCGCTTACAGGTAATCTATAAATTTGAACTTCCTAGAACACATGTATGCGGCCTCATAATAATATCTAAGTAACTATAGAAAAACAAATTAGCGATCTAATGATTTATAGTTTGAAAGTTCATGGCCTCAATATTCAACCCGCTGAGAAGCGGAAGCTCTTCGTTTACAAAGTCAACCACGTCATCATATTTGTCGACCGATAAATCAGAACAACTAAACTCTCCAAGAAATAAATAAAAGGACTCTTTTGATTCAATATCATGAATACTGGACATGCAATTTTTAAATTGACTCTCACTTGAAAGCTTACTTGAAGCAGAAAAAAGTATTTTCATTTTATCTATCATTTGTCCAGCTAAGGGAACATCCTCTTTTTCTACAGTAAGAACAAAAGGTACACTGATGCTAGCAAAGGTCTGAATTGACATCAAACCTGTTACAACAATTACCATAATATTGATTAATTTCATTATAAACTCCTTTCTGCTGGTTACCCCAAAAGAGAATAAAAGCAGGATTAATGTATTAGACCACTTCTCAGCAATCGTTACTTGTAAATATACTGGGAGATTAAATGGTTATTATTTACTATCAACTGAAAAAATGCTTTGAACAAAAAATTCATGGAGACTTATCTGATAATCACTGAAAGATTTACAATTTTATTAAAAATCATAAAAGTGGTGCCCAATGAGGGAGTCGAACCCCCACGCCTCTCGGCACTAGATCCTAAGTCTAGCGTGTCTGCCAATTCCACCAATTGGGCACTATAATTGAAAAAAATCTTCTATAATTAACCTGAAAGAAAAGCAAGCATCACTCTTCAAAAAACCATGGTGATGCGCGCAATAAAAGCCTACTTACTAATTAGCTTTTTATACTCTGGAGCTCTCATCAAGTTAGCGAGTTCTTTTTCTGTATCCATTTCAATACGGACCAACCAGCCATTATTCATGGGATCATCGTTAAGAGGCCCTGGATCTTCTAAAATGCTGGTATTCACTTCAATAACAGTTCCTGTTACCGGAGAAATCAAATCACTTACAGCCTTTACACTTTCAACCACTCCAAAAGGAGAATTTTGAGCGACTTTATCTCCTTCTTCAGGAAGCTCTACATAGACCACTTCTCCCAAGCTATCTTGAGCAAACTCAGTGATGCCTACTGTGACTATATTTTCGTCAACTAAAGCCCATTCATGTTCTTTTGTATAATAATTCTCTTCTGGCACGCGAAACGATGACATTTTATTCTCCCTTTTTAACAAACGGTGTACTCACAACTTGAGCTTTTAATTTTTTATTGCGGATTTCAACCAATATCTCTGTACCCAGTTTGCAGAACTCTACATCAATATATCCAACCCCAATAGAGTCGCCTAACGTCGGAGACTGAGTTCCACTAGTTACCTCTCCAATTTGTTTGTTGTCAAAGGAAAAGAGCTTGTAGTGACTTCGAGGTATGCCTCTATCCATCATCTTAAAACCTACTAATTTTTTTTTCGCTCCTTGTCGTTTCACTTCTTCGATTTTATCTTTACCAATAAAATCTTTCGCATCCAACTTTACAACCCACCCTAAACCCGCTTCAAGGGGACTCGTATGATCGTTAATATCTTGGCCATAAAGACTAAATTTCATTTCAAGCCTCAGAGTATCTCTGGCTCCCAATCCCACTGGACAGATATCAAACTCTTTGCCTACAGATAATAGTTCGTTCCATAAAACCGACGCCTTTTCAGCCGGAACAAAAACTTCATAACCATCTTCTCCCGTATAACCCGTGCGCGCCACAAAGAGAGAAGTGCCTTGAAACTCAATGGAGGCAAACTTAAAGTTAGATATACCTCTCACTTCTTCACCTAGCACTTTAGACAATAAGGCTTCGGCCTTGGGTCCTTGTATAGCTATCTGCCCCCAGTAGTCACTTTCATTCACTAAATCTGCACCCTGATTATTTTTTTGAATCCATTCAAAGTCTTTTTCAATATTGGCCGCATTGACGCACAATAAGTAGTCTTTCTCTGGTTGGATACAATAGACGATTAAGTCATCTACAATACCCCCTTCAAAATTAGTTAATAACGAATACTGCGCCTCTCCCGCATTTAACCGAGACACATCGTTGGACGTAATCCATTGCAAAGTCTTTAATGCATGAACACCCTTTACTCTAAATTCACCCATATGTGAAACATCAAACAATCCCACATTTTGTCTGACATTTTGATGCTCATCTTTAAGATTAGAAAATTGCACAGGCAAAAGCCATCCTGCAAATTCCACTATTTTACCACCAAATTTAACATGATCGTCATACAATGGCGTTTTTTGAGTAGCCATCTTTCCCCCTAATGCAGAGACATTATTTGTCGCTTTTGCTGCTCAATTTTGCATGTTTTCTATGGAATATCAAACCTTTGTAAGGTTATTTGCTCCTCCTTAGGCATTTTTTTTGCTTGCCTTTAACAGGATGAGCCCGTTTAAGTCAGTAAGTCTTATAAAATTATGCCTCCCCTTCTTGCTAGGGCTGGGTCTCTTTACGAATATAGGTTGCTCAAAACATCACCTTAGCCCCTTAAAATCCGATCGCATCAATGAACCGGAATACACAGGGTTCTTAAAAATAAATGAACGCAATCAAATCATTGGCGACTATCTGATCCCTAACCCTTCTCCGGACACCGAAAAGCTAAAAAAAGATGTTATTAACCATTGGGATATAACCGGTGCTGAAAATATAAGCTTGCAGTTTTCCCAATCCCTTATAGAGACCTCAGCTTTTGTGAATCTTGAGGAAAAAAACATTAAATTTACATTTAAATTTCATGGAAATCTCCTTCAAGGAGAGAGAACACTGGTGGTACCCATTGTGAATTCGAATAAAGACACTACCTCTGGCTTTACTCTCTCTGAAACCGCTCAAAATGATCTAAAAATTAGTTCAGGGAGCGAATGCTTAGACACCCAATGCACACAAATCAACTTGAAGCTTAGCCTTATTCGATCAGAAGGAGACAATACCATAGAAGTCGCCTCCACTGGAATTCACTATAGCAATGCAACCGTTTGGATTAAATCGTACCTTCCTCAGAATCTTTCCAATGATGATTTCGACACAAATTTTTTTAGATTGGCAAAAACGCTCACTCAGGCCAAGCCCTTTTTAGGTCAAGAGTTTCAAGTGGTAGGAGGACTATCAAAAACATACATATCGATGAACTTAGAATCAGATCGATTTTGCCTCAACTTCGAAAACTCAGAAACCCTCATCGAGCCTATACAAGTCTACTCAAACTGCCCTCAACAAGAGGAACATATAAAGACTCTTGTTGTTTCAAATTACCATGTTAGATCCCCTACTGATTCAAAACTCTTAAGCCTAAAAACTCTCCTGCAATTAAAACAAACGACAAACAGTCGTCGTCGTGTTTATTTAGAAATCAGTCGCTCCCCATGGGCTGTAAATGAATCTAATGATGTGGACCTACAACCCGTTAATCTAGTAGAAACCAAGCTCGCTCAATATTTTATTCCTGTAAATATTAAGAATCCTAGAGTCATGGAAATCACAAAAGGCTTTGAAAAATACCGAAACTCCACGTGGGTACAACAAGCTATTCAACAACAATTGAAACAACGACAACAAGGAATTCAAAACTTTTTTATAAACATACAATCACCCCTACCTCGTCTACAAAGACTCTGCGAACAGTCTGAATTACCCTGTACCCTTCTTTATATTCTTCTCAGTGAATCCTCTATGTTTTCGGCGAAGGCTCATGAGTATGAAAAAAGCAGGATTGGTGGAAGCTGTGAGGTGGGTCCATGGCAAATCACCTATAGCACCGGAAAGTATATTTTATCTGAGGATCGTGTACAAAAAATCAAATATAAGAAAACAGCAGACGATATTAATGGCCAAACTCCTTCAAAATGCTCATCAAAAATCCCCCAGTGTAGTTCTTCAAACCCTTCACATTGTTATAAGATTAACGAAAATGATGATCGACAATATTTAATTCCGGCAACAAAGGCAGCACTAAATTACTTTAATATCTTGTTTAAAAGTTTTAAAGATGATCCAGCTCTTGCCATTCTTGCCTACAACAGAGGTCCTGGAAGTGTTGACCGATGGCTCTCTATTGAAATCGCTCACGACCTAAATTTTGGTCTTCACCAATTAATCAAAAGAAAAGTCCCTGGCAGCGATTATGCTAAACGTTTTCTAGCCTACTACTTCATTGGTGCAGACATTGAAAAATATGGTTTGTCTATCGAAAACCCAAAAGCAGAAATCCCTTGTGAGTGGCTTTATAACCCTCGATCAAAAAAGTGTGGCCAACCTTAAGGTATTGTGTAAAAGCATTGTGATCGTCATTGGACCAACTCCTCCAGGGACTGGAGTAATCGCCTTAATCCATCCCTCTAGCCCTTCCGGATCCACATCGCCACATAGTTTTCCGGTACTAATTACCCGGTGCATTCCCACATCCACAACAAGTGCATTCTTGTTAAAATGTTCTTTCTTTAAAAATTGAGGCCTACCTAAAGCAGCAACCACAATATCTGCATTTTGAGTATAAAACTTTAAATCTTCAGTCTTTGAATGACATACACTCACCGTTGCTCCAGCATTTTGCAACAACAGCGCCATAGGCTTTCCGACGATATTGCTTCGTCCAACAACCACAGCCTTCATGCCTGAAACATTGAGATCGTAGTACTCCAATATCTTCATAACACCAAGAGGAGTACAAGCCACAACTCTTGGTTGCCCACGCCAAAACAACCCCATATTTTCACTTGTTAAACCGTCCACGTCTTTTTTGGGAGAAATCCACGAGATCACCTCACTCTCATCAAGATGATGAGGTAAGGGCAGTTGAACCAAAATACCGTGAACATTAGGATCTTCATTTAACTCCGTGATTTTTTTCTGCAGTTTCTCTTTCTCGACACCCACTGGAAATCTAAATTCCATCGACAAGATGCCCACTTCTTGACAGGCTTTAATTTTACCACCCACATAAACTTGGCTAGCTGGATCATCCCCCACTAGGATCACCGCCAAACAAGGCTGAATCCCCTTTGTATTTTGAATATTTTCAATTTCAGATTTCAATTCATTGCGATAACTTGCGGCGACTAACCTTCCATCTAACTTCATGGACGCTCCTCTTTCGTTGCAAACTGATAATAATACGAGGTTTTTGAATTTTCCAAGGATTAGATCAAGAGAGTTGACGGAAAGAACAGAATAACTTACATCTATTGTTACAGGAGAACAATATGGCCGGAAAAGTTAAAATTACCCAAGATGGTGACATCAGTTTTAGTGCCTCTGATAGTATCCCTACATCTGTCAAAAAATTCAGAAAAAGTCCAGAGATATCAGCATTCTATAAGTTTATCTACGAGCATGATTTACAAAGAGAAGCCAGCGAAATCATTGAATACCACTGCCAAAAACGGAAAATTGGTAAATCCAAAGGTAGCCGTAAAGCAAAAAAGTGATCTCTTAGATTTACTTATTTTTGCCTTCCGTTATTTGTTTCGAATTTCGGAGCAAATCTTTTCATGATCCACAGATAACGAGCACGTTGTCGCCCCAAAACTTGCAAAGACCTTTAGAAAAGAGCTGTTGCCCTAACAACTTCAGCAGCAGTCTCAATAAACATTCTGGAGGCGTCAGATGCAATTAGGCTCGTCAGCAGTATTAAAAGAGAAATTGAAAAACAACAATGGGCAAAGCCTCATCGAATATCTCATCTTGGTCGCGTTAGTAGGAATCGCCACCATAACTACCGTTAAAGTCTTACAAAAAACCATCAATATTAATTTAGCCCAAGTGGTAAACGGTCTTCAGGGAAACTCCACAACTTACAAACTCCAACACCAAAAAATTAAAAAAAGCCACGTCAAACAAAAAGATTTTAGCGATTTTATGAAGGGTTCAATCAATGCATTTGAAAAAGAAG
>JAGRAA010000162.1 GCA_020435185.1 Bdellovibrionales bacterium
CAATTGTTCCTATAAAAGGCTATCAACACCCCATCGCTATTGCAGAAGTGGTGAGCTTCATTGATCAGCAAAAAAAGTCGGCTTAAGCTTCGGCTTCAGGATTCCCAGAGGTTGAACCCGTAATCTTAATAGTCATGTCTGAACTTAATTGCTTGTTTTTAAAAGGGACACCTGGGTTAGAAACTACTCTTTGTTGGAGTAGTGAGAAAATTGGTTCACAGATAGCCAATTTATTATCTTGTAAAACACATTGCTTCGCTATTCTTTTAGCAACGTTAATAACAATAGGAGCCTTCAAATTAGCTGTCATTTTTGTAGGATCATCTGGAATTGTAATAATAGAAAACAATCTAAAGCTTTGTTGCTCGGTTAACTGAAGAGTCACTCTATCATTTTTAGTTAACACAACTTTGTAGTTTTGTGTGAAAAGCTCAGGCTCTAAAACAGGAAAGGCAATCATCGGGTTTTCACAACTCTGCAACCAAGCAAAGATTTCATCAGTTGGATCATCTAGCAAAACAAACTGATGCAAATCATTAAATCCCAAAAGACCTTCTGGAAAATGAATAATGTCGTCGGTAGACAAATGAACCGTACCAAACCTAGACGTTTGTATATTCATGGCTCCCCCCATTTAATAAAAGAATGCCCCATAACGCTGAGACACAGCAAGTGAAAATCTTGGTGAATTTTATTTATTTAAAGAAGTTACAAATATATACTGCGTCGAGTTATTTTTATTAGCTCTTTAATAGCTTGGCCACTGCCTTTGTATCTTTTGTATCTGCTTGAGAAGACTCTGTATTTTGATTCTGAATGGCTAAATAAACTTCTTCACGATGAATTTTGGTATCACTGGGAGCTTCAATACCCAATCTCACTTGCTTACCTTTAATCTGAACAACACGGATTTTGATGTGGTCATCAATGGCAATACTCTCGCCAAGTTTTCTAGTTAGAACCAACATGAATAATTCTCCTTCAACATCCTGGTCAAAGATGACATGGCGATAGCTTGGACTATAAAATAGCTAAGGCCCGTTAACCATTTGCTCGTTACTCTCTGTAACGGAACAAAATTCAAGAAACATTAGCTAATGCCAAGAAACTAGATTGTCAAGAAGGCTAGTTCATCAGTCTTAAAAAACATTAAATCAAGACTGTTAATTTCTAAAGATTCTGTAAATTTCATACGCATTCATTAATTTTTTTCGGTATTCCGTAAAATATCTATTAGCCAGAACCATTCAGTTCTTATAATATTTTCACAAATTGCGAACGGTATCGCTTAATTCATTCAAGGAGGACACATGAGGCTAGCTCTAGCACTCTTATTCTGTTTTTTTGCTCAAAATATTTATGCATCCCCATCCCCGGTTCTAAAAACAATTCCGGTAGATCACATCTATGCACCTTCAGGCTTTGATACAAACGACAACGTCGAAGTGATCATTACAGGGTATTTACCAAACCTTTGTTACAAATATCCTCAAACAAAAACCTCTGTATCCGACACTCACATATTTGTTTCTATAGAAGCTCAGTTTTACGTTCCTGAAGATGGTTTTTGCGCTGAAGCAGCCATTCCCTTTGTAGAAACCGTAAACCTAGGAGTTTTAAAGTCGGGCGTCTTCGATGTACTTGTTAACAGCCAATCTCCGCAAGAGGACCATCGCGGACAGACAACTCTTCAAATTGAAAATGCTCCTACAGATGCCATCGACAATTTTATTTACGCTGGCGTAGAATCAATTAAGATTCACGCTCAATCAAAAACAGTATCTTTAATTGGTAACAACCCCAGCAACTGTTTTGAGTTTAAAGAAATTAAAATTATTTCCAACAATAAAGATACGCTCAGCGTTCTGCCTATTCTGGAGCAAGTTGCGGAGTTTTGCCCTTTAACTATGGTGCCTTTCGAATATCAATTTGAAGTTCCAGAAACAGTACAAGCAGACAAAGTCCTGCTTCATGTCCGATCTATGAACGGAAAATCTGTAAACGCTATTTTTGAGAATTTAAAAAATTAATTTATTGCTGGGCAGGGATACGTTCCTGCCTTTTTTCGATATCTCTTGAAATCTCTTTAAGCAAAGCCTTTTCTTCTGAAGAAAGACCTTCGGCAAAACCCTCTGGATTTTGCTGAGCATTGATAAGCATTTGTTTAATAGGGGCCATATCGCCATTTTTATTTTTAACCATACGATCAAAAATTTTAGCAGAAAGTTCATAAATTTTTTGTTTATTCTGGGCATTACCGCCGGTGAGACTATCTATGTTTTGATCGGTAGCTTTAGCGGCCCCTTGGGTTTCATGAATATACATTCCTCTTTTTGTGTCATTTTTTAATAAATCAACAGTTTGCTGCAAAGCCTTTTGCTCGTCCTTGTCCAACTTCCCGTCGTCATAAGGAACCAAAGAGTCAGCCAAAACGTTTATAGAAAATAACACCACAAATCCAAATACTATTTTTTTTCCCATTCTTTTATTGTAAGAAGGTTCATATTTAAAAACAAGAGATCTATATTTGATTGTCTTTTTTTGAGACGTAGATCCGTTGATTAATTTAACCAAGATAAAAAAGAGTTACCTTAAAAAGTCCAAAAGGCTAGGCTGAATAAGCTTTCCTGAAGTGGCTAAGGTCGCCTTTAATGTGCTTTCATTTTTATTAATATCACTCACGACTTTGTAAACATCCACATCTTCTAACTGCGAAATCGAGTCCGCCGAATCTACACGCCCCTTCAAAAGAGTTTCGTTGGCATTCTTGATCGTCATAACTTTTGATCCCACCTGAGAACGTGAAAGAATCACCTGCTGTATAGCTTTTTCAGTATCATCTATAGCATTTTGAACTGCCCATTTGTCATCGGCTTTGAGTCCAATCTCTAGATTTTTAATGGTCTTAAAAATATCTGAACCTGACTTATTCGGAACTGGCGTCATCTCGGAAGGCTCTTCTACTGAAGCTAACCCTCTCAACTCAAACTCATCATTACGCTTAAATTTATTTTCTTCAACGGGAGGAGCATTTTTTTTATCCATTTCTTGATTTCTTTGCTTTTCTAAATCCTCTACATGAATAGGCTGCTCAGTGGTGGTGTGAGTAATTCCATCATCCGATAAATTAATGCCTTTAAAAACTTTACTCCCTGGCACGTTCATGGAGACATAAGATCCCTTGTCCACATTGATCAACATTTCTCCTTCATCGCCTCCATATCCGCCAGAAAAACTAAAAGGAGGATTGGTCGTTTTATAACCTCCAAATATATATCTATCTCCAATCTTTCTATTGCCGATTAAAATAGCTTGTTTATAAATTTGTGCTAATTCCTCACCAACTACTTTTCTACTTTGCTCATTAGCACTCGCATCGTTAGCCTGACTTAATGCAAGCTCCTTTGCCCGAACAAGAATATTTGTCAATTCTTCTAAAGATTGATCCGTGTACTCTAAAAACGAAGAGGCGTAATTTAAGTTTTTTAAATATTGATTTTGACCTTGCAATTCAATTCTAGAAGTCAAAACTCGACTGGCCGCAACCGGGTCATCCGAAGGCTTGGTGACACGTTTTTGAGTCGCTGCTTTGTTCTGCAGATCAGCCATATCAGATCTGTTTTTACGCAGATTCTCGGTCACTTGATCAAATTGCATGTTATCGGCAATTCTCATTTATCATAGCCTCTTTAAGTTTAACACGGTATCTAGCATTTCATCAGCTGTGCGAATCAGCCGTGCAGATGCATCAAATGATTTTTGATACTCAATCATTTTTGATGTTTCTTCATCTAAATTTACACCACTAATACTCTCTCTAATATTGCTCAATTGTTTTTGTATACCCTCTTGGGAAACCAAATCATTATTTGCTCTCTTAGCCATAATTCCTAATTTTCCAACTGTAGAATTATAATAATCATCCAAAGTGGAAGCTCCGTTTTCCATAGAATTTTTATATTGAATATTAGAAATAATGTTAGCAATTCTATTATCTCCAGGAGCGTTTTGTGTCGCTGCAGTCGCAATCAACCCCACGTCTGTTTTCAAGTTCATATTTAATCTAATTTTGCCAGCCGCACCCTTAGCTTCTTGAACGTTTTCAAAAAACCCTTGCCCCTGCTTATTGTACCTATCAAAACCCTGAACATGGGCTTTATTGACCTCTTTCGCCAGGGTATAGGCCATATTATCTACTCGGTGAAGTATTTCATTGATAGACTTATCCCTCACCTCTAACAAGCCCCCCAATTTGCCGCCATTTAATTGAGTCGTCACATTCACAGGAGTTCCCTCTTCTGTGGCTTTATAAAAAATATCGAAATTTCCTTCTCCCTTATCGCCTTTTTCTCCTGTAGGAGAGACAAAAAGATCTCTATGGCTATAGCCACTGACCAAGACCGCAGAATTCCCAGCCGTGATAGTTAACAATCCAGAGTCACCTTCGGCATAGTTGATGTTTACCTTTTCACTTAACTGCTTAACTAACTCGTCTCTTCTATCTCTTTCATCGTTTGCAGGACCGCCCTCTATGGTTACTCGCTGAACCTTTTCATTGAGATCGGCAATCTCTTTAGTGATTTGATTGATTTCTTCGACATGCGTTGCTATTTGAAAATCCACATCTCTTTGTATGTTCTTCATTTGCTTATCGACTCTGTTAAAATCTTTAGTTAAAAAATCCGCCGACTCTTTAACTAATGTTCTAGTCGCTAAACTTTCTGGATTGTTAGACAATTCTCTAAATGAGTTAAAAAACTCACCCATAAAATGGTTTAACCCCTTATTTATTTGTTCGTTATAAATTTGCTCTACTCGTGCCAAAGTCTCTGCTTTGCTCGTAGAATATCCAACATCGGTTTGCGTTTTTTCCAATTGCTTTTCTAAATAAGGATTATTAATTCTCTCGATCTTTCCTGGACGAGCGCCCATTCCTACCCGAGTTTTCCCAAAGCCTTGAGCGGCATTGTTAACGAAGTCCACCCTCTGCCTAGAGTAACCCTTGGTCGATTTATTCGCTATATTGTGACTGACGGTCTGTAGTCCCATTTGGCTATTTTGCATAGACCTCTGGGCCACATTCATCATAGACGAAATTTTCGACATCCTGTCTTAACCTTCCTTTTACACCCAACCAATCTTCCTAATTGGTTATCTTATACCTGCTTACTCATAATCTGTGCGCCGATCTCTTGTTTCTTTTCGGCAGACTTTTTTCCCCCGTAAACAGGCTTTTGTGAAAGTGTTTGTTTAATCGAATTCATTGCACCATTAACACTTTCTAATGCGGCCCTTACTAAACTTTCATTTTGATCATTAAAGTTTTTTATTCTATTTAAAAGCAATACAAGAACGGAGTGAAGGTTTCTTAGCTTATCACCCTCTTCTCCACGAAAGTGGATAGCTAAGTCTAACAATCTAGGCTCTTCTTTATTTAGCCCTTCAGATTTACAAATATCCTCTACAAGCTTTATTCTCTCGCCCTCAAGCTGTCTCAACTTAAAAAGTAAAGACTCTTTTCTTTTATTATTTTCATCAAGAGACGGGAGATCTGCAGATATCAATATTTCTTTTTCTTTTCTAACGACTTCTAAAAGTTCACGATACATCTTAATCATTTGATGAATGTTATTTTTTAAAGCGTTATATAATTTAGAACTCTCTGAGTTCATACTCATTCCCCGTGTTTAACTAACTCATTTTTATGTGTTCATCTACAATTCGATCGGCGATAGCTTCAGCATTCACCTTGTAAGATCCTTCATCAATCATTTTTTGTAATCG
>JAGRAA010000163.1:0-5235 GCA_020435185.1 Bdellovibrionales bacterium
CATCTCATTTTTGGGAGTTTGCCGTAAATACCACGGGCATATTGGGAGAAGTATATAACAATTTTTATTTGAGTGAAGAATTAGAATATGCGGCACACGAAATAGCCAAGTATTGTAAGTCGGATTTTAATGAGCCACTTGAAGCATTAAATTGTATTTCGAGATATACGAGATCTTTTTTAAGTTATTATCAATTAAACGTTTATGATTTCGGTAATGTATGTAATCACTATTCGGTTTTTTTTAATAAAGCAGTTTTATTTTTAAACATTGAAGGCGTATCTTCTTCATTCTTACCTCTAAGAGCCACGAATATAAAAACTAGAAAAACTTTTAATCATATGCTTAACCGAGTTGTTTTTTATTATGAAGGTAAAGTCAGATCTTTTGCTATCGATAATTTATATTTTCCTGGTCGATTCGTTTCCATTCCATGAATAATACAAATCTAACTTCGTCACTCTTAAGAGGACTTCTTTCGATAAGTAAAAAAAGTGAAATCCACTGGGTTTTTAAATCTTGGGTTCTCTTCAACAAGCTCGTACTTCGACTCATCAAACTCCGGGTATAAAGTATCCCCATTAAACTCTTCATAAATGCGGGTTAAATAAATGGTGTCGGCCAAGTCTAAAGTTTGTTTATAGATTTCTCCACCACCACAAATAAAGATTTCAGGGTCATATTGATCCACTTGGGTTTTTGCATACTCAAGAGCTTTTTCAATTGAGTCGACTACCACCGTACCTTCTGGCTTATAGTCTTTTTGTCGCGTAATAATAATATTTAATCGATTCGGAAGAGGCTTACTATTGGGTAAAGATTCAAAGGTTTTTCTACCCATAATAATGATATGGCCGCTCGTCTTATCTTTAAAGAATTTGAAGTCCTCTGGGATATCCCAAGGCATGGTTCCACCACTTCCGATGACATTATTTTTGTCACAAGCAACAATATGAGAATAAGTCATTTCACTCATACAGAGACAACTCCTTTGATGGCTGGGTGTGGATCATAGTCGACCAACTCAAAATCTTCATAGGTGAAATCAAATAAATCTTTTACCTCAGGATTAAGCTTCATTTTTGGCAGAGAACGAGTTTCTCTTGAAAGCTGTAACTGTGTTTGATCCATATGATTGGCATAAAGGTGAGCATCTCCTAAAGTATGGATAAATTCACCGGGCTGTAATCCCGTCACTTGAGCCATCATTAGAGTTAAGAGTGAGTAACTAGCAATGTTAAAAGGAACCCCTAAAAATATGTCAGCACTTCTTTGATAAAGTTGGCAGGAGAGCTTTCCTTTGCCTACATAAAATTGAAAAAAAGCATGACAAGGAGGGAGCGCCATCTGATTCAACTCACCAGGGTTGAAGGCCACCACTAAATGTCGACGAGAATTAGGGTCTTTTTTAATGCTTTCTACGACATTTTTTATTTGATCGACTTTTTCGCCTCTAGAATTAGTCCATTCACGCCACTGAGCTCCATAAACACGACCTAATTCTCCTTTTTCGTCTGCCCACTCATTCCAGATACGAACCCCATGATCTTGAAGGTATTGAACATTAGTGTCTCCTTTAAGAAACCATAAAAGCTCATAAATTATTGATTTTAAATGAACTTTTTTTGTTGTTAGAAGGGGAAAACCCTCTTGAAGATCAAACCTCATCTGATGCCCAAACACACTGAGAGTTCCTGTTCCCGTTCGGTCTTCTTTATCGATTCCTTCTTTGAGAACTCGTTGCATAAGATCTAAATATTGTTTCATCAATCCTCCGCATCTGTTAAAACAGGCCTATGGAAATTCGCGATCCCATACACGGTACGATAGAAATCTCTAAAAGTGAAACGAAGATCATTGATCATCCTATTTTTCAACGCTTGCGTTCTATAAAGCAGCTAGGTTTTGCTGAGTTTAGTTTTCCTGGCGCGACACACAATAGATACTTACATAGTATTGGGGTCACGCATTTAGCAGGTGTGATTTTTGATCATATATTTAAAGACTATCCGTTTTCTTCACAACGACGTAAAGATCAATTTAGACAGGTTGTTCGCTTATCGGCTATGTTACACGACATTGGTCATGGGCCACTTAGCCATACTATTGAAGAGGTCATGCCTAATTTAGAAAAGCTGAAGATTCAAATATACTCTCGCCGTCGGGAGGATATGGATTTAGGAGAAGATTATTTAAAAAAATTGAATAATCCAAAAAGAAGAGCCACTCACGAAGACTATACAATAAAAATAATAACGGATTCTGAATTAACCGAGACCTTAAAAAATAATTTTTCGGATATTTCACCAGAAAATATCGCCTGTCTTATTGATAAAACTCTAGAGGCTCAAGATGATTTTTTTGAAGACAACGGAGTGAATTTTCGAGGGTTATTAAGTCAAATAGTCAGCTCAGAGTTAGATGCTGATCGATTGGACTATTTAGAAAGAGATGCTTATTTTTGTGGGGCAACTTACGGAAGAATAGAGTTAAGTTGGTTGATTTCAAATATGACCTACTATAATTCTGGAGGAGATTTGCATTTGGCTCTTAATCGGCGAGCTCTTTATGCATTTGATGATTTTTTATTGTCTAGACACCATATGCATTTGATGGTTTATTTTCATCATAAGTGTTTGATTTATGAAGAGATATTGATGCGCTATCTGACTTCTCCAGATTGTACCTTTAAGTTACCTGGAAATATTAGTGAGTATGTTAAGTATACAGATTATTTTTTATATGAACACTTGGCTCAATCGAGAAATCTTTGGGCGAAAAGAATAGCACAAAAAAATCCCTACAAAGTTTTGTTTGAATACCATTCTGTATCGCCCAATAATCGTTGTCTTCAAATGAAGAAGTCTATTGAAGAGCAGGGGATTGACGTGGTGTTGGCGAACTCGACAACACGTTTGAGTAAGTATCATACAGCAAGCCCCGAAGAGAGATCTTTAAAAATATATGTTGTGGATCAGTACGATCATTTATTGGACCCTTATCCCATTGAAGAATCTACTGAAATTTTTCAAAAATACGAAGAGATTAGAAGAATCGAACGACTTTATGTGGCTTCAGAAAATTTTGATAACGCGCAAAAGATCATCCGATCTAAGAAGCTTTAAGCAAGAAAGGTTTCTCTCAGAAACAACTTGTTCACTTTCTTCAGGAGAGGGACCATTGTTTTTTGCGGTTAATATCCAATATCCTGTGACCCGTGAGTTGAGTTCTATACTTTCAGGGTAAATAAACCTCATAACATAGATGACGTTCCCTTGCTCAATATTTGTAAATTTGTAGCCTTTTAGAGCTTGGTCTCCTAATTCAATATATTTCTCGTGCATAAATTCATCATTTGAAACATAGATGGGATCACCAAAGAAAGTTCTTTTATATTGGTAGTTGTCATACCAGTCTACAATTGAGCTGGTGAGACGCTGTTGAAGAACAAAACTGTCACCCGTAGGGAAATCATTGGGCGTCAACATATTGCAGCGAATTCTATCGCTATTAGCACTTGCTATGCTTTGAAAAATCATTAAAAAACAGATTATTATGAGACGCATACTTAGGTGTTAATAGATTCCTTTTGCGGTGTCTATGTCATATAATAATGCGATGCACAAAAAGAAGAAGCTGAGGTTGAGATGAATGTATTAGTTATTGGAAGTGGGGGACGAGAACATGCGATGGTGTTGTCTCTGAAAAATTCGCTATTGGCCGACCAGATTCATGCTATTCCAGGCAGAAATACCTGGAAAGAAGATTGTATTTCTACATCTATGGATTTTAAAGATTTTGAGAAAGTAACCAAATATGTTCAAGAAAGAAATATTGGGTTAGTCGTCATAGGGCCAGAAGAGCCTCTGGCTGTGGGGCTATCGGATCATTTACGCTCTCATGGGATCTCTGTTTTTGGGCCCGGTAAAGAGGCAGCACAGTTAGAAGCTAGTAAGTTATTTGCTAAGCAATTTATGCAAAAAGCAGGGGTTCCAACCGCAAGATATACAGTTGTTCACTCTGTGGAGCAAACACTCAGTCAGTGTGATGCTTTTCAGCCTCCGTATGTTTTAAAGGCAGATGGTTTGGCAGCAGGAAAAGGGGTCTTTATTTGTCAAAGTAAAGAGGAGTTAAAGCTTGCTGCTCAGAAGCTGTTTGAAGAAAAAGTGTTTGGAGAGGCGGGAAGGCAGGCCTTGTTAGAAGAATTTCAAAGGGGTTGGGAGTTGAGCGTCTTCGTTTTAACCAATGGGGAGGATTATATACTGTTGCCTTTTTCTCAAGATCATAAGCGTTTGGAGAATGAGGACAAGGGGCCTAATACCGGAGGTATGGGTGTTGTCGCACCGATAGAAATTAACGAAGAGTTATTGTCGAACATTAAAACTAAAGTTGCCGAGCCGTCCGTGAAGGGCCTTAAAGATCAAGGTCTGTACTATAGAGGGGTTCTTTATATTGGTCTGATGATTGAAGAAAATAACCCTTCGATCATAGAGTATAATGTGCGATTCGGAGATCCTGAAGCTCAGGCTTTACTGCCCTTGCTTAATGGGGATTGGTGTGAAGTCTTTGATGAAATAGCGAATGGAAAAATCCCAGAGCTAAAATGGAAAAAGCTTTATTCTAATTGTGTGGTCATTGCTGCAGAAAATTACCCTGAGTCTCCCGTCAAAGGTGTTGAGATTCATGGAGAGGTGTACTCTAGTACACCTTCTAGTTATTTTTTACAGGCAGGTACTTTTGAGGTAGAGGGCGAGAAAGTAACGACTCATGGCGGACGAGTTTTGAACGCTCTAGGGTTAGGTTCATCTAGGAAAGAGTCCATTGAGAACTCCTATTTTCAGGCTCGAAAAGTTCAATGGCCAGGAATGCAATTGCGCACAGATATTGGATCAAAGGTGAAATGATGAATTCTTTTGATCAAATAAGATCTCATTTGGAATCAGGTCTTCCGATTCTATATCCTACAGAAACTTTGTGGGGTTTGGGTGTTGATGTCACTAATCTTCAAGCCGTCGAAAGCTTGTATAAACTTAAACTTAGGGACAATACAAAGCCCATGAGTATTTTGGTCAAAGATATTCATCAAGCTACTCAGTTAGTAGACTGTGATCCTGAAGCTTTAGAATTGATGAGTTTGTTTTGGCCAGGTCCTGTTACATTTGTTTTGTCAGATCCGGATAATAAATGGGGAGCGGTAACGGCCTCTTCAAAGTTTGTGGGTCTAAGATGTTCTGC
>JAGRAA010000163.1:5369-6390 GCA_020435185.1 Bdellovibrionales bacterium
CTCAAAATTCAATGGCAGGAACAAGGCATGTCTGGAGAAGGAAGTTTAGTTGTAAAATTAGACAGCAAGCGCTTTCAAATTTTAAGAAGTAATCCTTCTGTAGAACGAGAGTTTGTGACGATGGCTACTCAGTTGGGATATACAAATTAATGCGTATTACCAGTTCCATTTCAAGTTGAAGCTGACTTGCGATTTATTGGCTTCATACAAAACTTGAGCGTTCACAGCTCCTTGGTAATCTACAGAAGCTAAGCTTTTACTGGTTTGTAGGTTTAAGTTGATCTTGGTTTTTGAATCATTGTCTTTTACAATAGAAATTTCTCGATCTAAGTTTTTTCCTAATCCTTCTAATTCGTAGGCGAGTTGAGTTTTGTAAGTCCAGTTCAATCTATCACCAGAAGAAGCGATTAGGTTATTATATGGACTCTCGAAAAGAGGGCTATTCAACACATAGAGTTTTAGATCATGTTTAATTTCGCTATTTAAAGGTCCATGGGGAAGACTTGTTGGATTGATAGCATGAATAAGAGTGGCGTTAGGGATGGCTGCAATGGATAGAGGACTAAAAACCATTATCCATATGGTCATTAGAATTTTTAGATTTTGTCCTACTTTACTCATTATAATCCTCTAAGTATTGCTTCAAAATGAGACATTAAGAAACTCTCTTATAGTTAGTATTTAAAGCAAAAATTGGACCTACCTATTGCAATTGAATGAGGTTTTAAAAAGTTTATACACTGGGTTTTGTAGAACTCCTGAAAATTGATCAGACTTTGGTCAAATTTTTGTTAACATATTAAGAATACTCGATATTTATTCAATCCTATTTTTTTTAGTTCCGATAAAAGATTTAGAATGAGAATACGCCATCTATTTAAAAAACTATTTGAAATCCCAGAGCAATATCAAAACTATGATAGAGCGGATCAATTGCGTATATCCATTCAAAAATCTACGATGATCACTGGAGCGATTTTTGGTTTGGTCTTTTTTACTCTGTCGGCAATCTATAACATTA
>JAGRAA010000164.1 GCA_020435185.1 Bdellovibrionales bacterium
GTCTTCTTTTAGATTATTGTTTTCTGGTTTTTTGAAAATAGGTTTTCATCGGCTACAAAACAAAAAAGAATTTTTAAAAACTAACGTTGAATTTTTGCAATCTATACAACTAGGGTTGCCAAGACCACAATTGACAGAATCTAAATTTGAAGAACAAATACTATTAGATGGTTATGAATTGATTGAGCTCGGGTTTTCTCCGGAAAAAATTCAGATGGTTTTGGAAGAACGAATTTATCAAGTTGAAAAGAAAAAAGCTCAGATCTCTAACTCTATCCAATCATTGTCTAAGTATCCTCCGGCTTTTGGGTTAGCGGGGACTGTATTTGGCTTGGTTGAGTTAATGAAAGCGGTCACTGAGGGTCTTCCGGCTCAGCAGACGGGCATTAAAATGGCCACAGCTCTAGTGGCCACAATGTATGGTCTCATTGTTGCCAATTTATTTGTGAATCCAGCGGGAGAGTTGTTAAAGAAGATATATGAAGATGAAAATAGATTATATGAAATAGCATTACATACGGTTATGCTTGCGGCTGAGCAGTCGAATTTATTAGAAGCTCAAGAGATGCTTAATTCTCATGTTGAACCTCATGAGAGAGTGAATGTCCTTCAACAAACTTATGAAAATGAAGGAGCGGCTTAGTGAAACGGTTAAATCGATTGAAAAAGGGATTTGATGAAAATATCGATACAGAGGGGAGTTGGGCGATTAGTTATGGAGACATGATTACTCTGCTACTCTCTTTTTTCGTATTATTTTATACTGTGGATCCACAAGCAGAAAAGCAACAAAGCATGCAGGATCAAATTGCTGCCGAGCTAGAGGGATTAGAAAAAGTAAACAGTACTAAGGCCAATAAGAATATTATGAATCTAGGAAAAGAAGCTGGAGAATCCGTTCAAGAAATGGTTATACATAAATTGGGAGCTAAGACTTATAAAGATAAGAAAAGATTGATTGTAGAATTTCCTGGAGTATCTTTTTTTAAACTTGGCTATATTGATTTAAATCAACAGGGTAAAGAAGCTATTGATCAGTTTTTGAAGGTTTACAAACCTTATATGGGACAATTTCAGTTAAGAGTTCAGGCATTTACTGATTCTCGTAAGGTTGTATCTCCGCATCTTCGTTTTAAAGACAACTTAGAGCTTTCAGCGCTTCGATCAATCGCGGCGATGCGATATCTGCAAAAGGCGGGAGTACCTCTTAGTCGAATGAAACTGAGTGGCTATGGAGAGCTTAAGTTAACACATTTAAAGTTAAAAAAATTTAAAGAGAAAAGCAAAGATGCCTTGGCTTTGGCAAGAAAAGTGATCCTTATTATTGAGCCTGAAGAAAACTGGGAGGATAGCGTATGATAAGATTATTGTTGTCCCTGTTTATCTTAGTATTTGGTGTAAACTCTTGGTCTCAAGGCAAACACCCCAGAGTGGTTGAGTTAGAAGATCTTTATAAAAAGCAGGCTGTTCAGTATTTAGAGAGTCGATTTCCAGGGATTCCATTTACGGTTATTGTCAGTATTGATCCCTTAAGAAGAGCTACAGGTTACAAAGATACCTCTGAAGAACTTCCTTTTTATGTATTAGACGAAGAAGAGATCAGAGATGAATGGGATAACCCAAAATCGAGTTTATACGTTCTTAGTCAAAGAGTAAAGAAAGTAAAAGTGACCATTCATGTTCCAGAAAATATAGAAGATTCTGAAGTATCTGAAATTCAAGCGACATTATCTGAAGTGTTGAGGTTAACACCAGCTCGTGATGAAGTGCAGATTTTAAAAAGAAAATGGAATATGTTTTTGAACCTAAAGGACTACGCTATTTTTGGAGCTGTAGCCATGATGGTTTTTTTATTTGGCCTTTTGATTATTTTACGATCGAGTGCAAGTAAGATGGCGACTTCTTTAGGAGAGATGCAATCGGCCATAACAAAAGCTTCTGGGGCTAACTCAGGCGTTTCTTCTAATACAAGATCTGGACTGGAAAATCACTCTCAATCGCGATCGCAAAAAACAAAGAAAGAAGATATTCAATTTACCGATCCCATTAAAACCAGAGAGGTCATAGGAAAAAGAATTGGGGATCTTCTTGAGAAAGATGATTTTTTAAGATTAGAAAATATTATAATGATGGACGAACTTGCTCAATCTGACCCTCATGCTTTAGGAGCTCTTTTGGTTAATTTTCCAATCGAAGTTCAAGAAAAATTGTTTTCTTATAGTACGGGATCAAATTGGATGGAAGCTTTTGTTTACCCAGGAGAGCTAGACTCTCGTTGCTTACACCTTGTGGAAGAGTTGTATCGGGTAAAGCCTCACAGGTATAGAGAACAATGGGAAAAATTACTAATTCAGGTTTGGAGATTGGGCTCTTTAAGAGAGAAATTTTTAAAAACCCTTAAGTTAGATCAAGCCTTAGCCATTCTCAACTCGATGCCTAAATTTATCGCCGTTCCTACTGCAAGGAGTGTGTTTCCAGGAAATTGGGCTGCTGTAATTGATCCAGAATATAGTTCTATAGAAATAGAAGAAGATCAGTGTGGTAAGCTTTTCTTGAAAGCATTAGATTTGAAGCCTTTAAATGGTTTTGATCAATTAAATGTATATAAGCAAAGTAAAGAACTTCTCAAGTATTTAAAAAGTGCAAGTGTCAGAGAAGAACAAGAAGTATATCAGGTTTTGCCAGAGAATTCTACATTGGCATTAATAAGACCGCCATTTTATGTGTTATTTGACTTAGCAGAAGAGCCTATGCAACAAGTTGTAAAAGAAGTTGCTTTAGATGATTGGGCTCTCGCTTTATTTGATGTTCCTCGAGATTTGAGATCAAGAATAGAAAAGTATTTTTCAGAGAAAGAACGATTTTTATTTTTAGAAAAGCTTCGTTTTCTAGACAATAATCGACGATCTTTGGAAGAGGTTGGAGAGATTCGAGAATCGATCGCAATAAAGGTTGGCACTCAAATGGCCCTATTTGGTGGTTTAGAAGAAAAAACTAAAAATTCATCCGATGTAAGCGACAAAAACGATGAGAGCAGTGATAAAAGCAATGGCAAAAGTAAAGTGGCTTAACGCAATCATTTTTGGACTTATTTGCATAAGCTCGACTTCGGTTTTTGCGTTAGACGTTAAAGTAGACGCCATGGCGGGGTATTTTTCTATTGATGCAAAGACAAACCAAGCGAGTGGAAGCGTTAGCAATATTGGATCTTATTTAGTAAGCGTAAGTTTGCCGTTTGCTCATCAGTTTGATTTAAATGTAGGTTATAGCTTAATTATGTCTAAAGGCATAGGGGGTGATTTGGCTTATGGGATAGACGCGGGAGTTAATTATTTTCCGTTTACTCCGAGTACCTCCATTAAAGCCATTGATGATAAAAGTTTTTTGCAAGTGAGTCCTTTGATTAAGCCTTTTTTTGGAATAAGTTTTCATCAAAGACAGTATCAATCGGTGCAAACTAATTATGCGGGTTTTGGATTATCGGTGGGCATGGAGAGAAAAATAAATGCCGCTTTTGATCTCAAGTTAATGACTCGCTATGTGTCCCTTATAGGGCCTCAATCTGCCCAAGCCAGTGAGCTGATTTTTATGGGTGGGATCTCTTACGGTTTTTAATTATATATTAGGTACGGACACACTTTGGTG
>JAGRAA010000165.1 GCA_020435185.1 Bdellovibrionales bacterium
GTTTTTCCTATAGGGCTCGATCCTTTAAACCCAACTTGTTGCTCTAGAGCAACCCTCATAAAAGTGTTGCCTTCTATATCTTTTCTTAATCGATCTAACTCTGCTTTGCTGAGACTAGAATTTTTTTGAGCAGCAAGTTTGATTAAATTGTCATAATGAGATTTTGTTTTGCTAGGATCAAAGTTCTTAGCCGTATATTTAACCTCTAAACCACCACCGCATACAGTGAGTCTGAGACCGCCATCGGCTTCGCTCGATAAACTTGTCTCGTAATCGCTACACCAACCAAATCCGAAAATTCCATTAAAAAGGGATCTGCTATTGTAAACTCTTTCCACCTTCAGTTGATAACCACTTCCCGGTATATTTATATCTGTCCAGGTTTCAGAGTAGTTAGCGTTTTTCATATCTACAACAGCGTAGAGTGGAATCGAAAGAAATAGGGCCATTGCCAGAATAACGGACCTCATAGATAGCTTCTCCTTAAGCAAGAATTATAAAAGGTACTTAGTTTTCACTATTAGAACGAATAGCGAAAAACCTTTACTATACATTTATTGTAACAATTTTTTTCATCATAAAGCCACCAAGAGCTTGCAAACCTAACATGACGACGAGTGCAAACCAGCCTAAGGGCTTGGTAAATAAGGGCAGAATATAGTCGGGGTCTAGAATAAAAAATCCTATAATAAGCAAAAATGGAACAGCCGTAATAATCACGGCCTGAGTGATGCTCGCCGTGACCATGGCTTGAATTTTACGTTCGATCTTTTGTCGTTCTCGTATGGTAAAAGTGATGGTCTCAAAAGTTTCAGCCAAGTTACCACCGGTTTCTTTTAAAATATTTACGGAGGTTACAAACATGGTGACGTCTCCACGGGGAATACGTTCTCCAAATTCATTGAGAGCCTCTTCTACAGACATTCCTAAGCGAAGTTTGTTTAAAATCAATTGAAATTCGTCTGCTAACGGACCTTTAATGTTTTCAATGACCCGTTCCATACTTTGAGGAACACTTAATCCACTTTTGATTCCATTGGCCATGATGGTCATGCCATCCACCATTTGTGCAACCACTAGGTTACATCTTTTTTCGAACATATTTCTCATCAAATTTCTGGGTATCATAAATCCGAGAAGAGTAATTACGGTAAATGCTAATCCGCTCATCATAACATTTGGCCAGAGTAACAAGAAAAAAACCGTTCCTAATCCAAATGAAACTAAGTAGAGTGATCGAGAGACCTTATTTTTGTCATTGGACATGAGCATTTTTTCCATAAGGGCAAGAATTTCTTCTCTTGCCCCTGCACTTCTAAGATAAAAGAAGTTGATGACTTTATCTGAAATCAAGTACGCAGAAATAAAAATGCTCGCACCAAAAACCATAAAAAGAATATAGTCATTCGAAAATAAAAAACTCATGAGTTATCTCCTGTGCCGGTCTTCTTTACAGAAGGTCTTTTCAAACCAGTTGAGGGAGAGGTTCTTGTCGGTGAAGGTCTTCCACCTCCAGAAGAACTTGAAGTTGCGGTTTTGGGTGGCGGGCCTTGATTGGTAAATAAATTTCTAGGGACATTCACTCCACGCTGTTCAAATTTTTCTATAAATGTTGGAATTAATCCCATAGGTTGAAATTGACCAATGATTTTTCTGTTTTTATCAAAACCCTCTTCTTTAAATCTAAAAATTTCTTGTAAAGTAATGGTTTCTCCTTGCATGCCGACGACCTCGGTAATGCTTTTTACTTTACGACTTCCATCACTGAGTCGGCCGATTTGAATGATGAGATTGACAGCTCCAGCAATTTGCTCTCTGATTGCTTTTACGGGTAAATCCATACCAGCCATTAAGCAGAGAGTTTCAAGTCTAGAAATTCCCTCTTTTGGAGTATTGGCGTGAACTGTGGTCATAGATCCATCGTGCCCTGTGTTCATGGCTGAAAGCATATCTAGTGCGGCACCATCTCGACATTCACCGACGACAATTCTATCTGGACGCATACGCAGAGAGTTTTTTATGAGATCTCGAATGGTGATTTCTCCAGAGCCTTCCATATTGGCAGGCCTCGTTTCTAGTCTAACGACATGTTCCTGCCCGAGTTGAAGTTCGGCAGCATCCTCTACGGTGACAATTCTTTCATTCACAGGAATAAATCCTGATAAAACGTTGAGTAAAGTTGTTTTACCAGATCCCGTTCCTCCAGAGATGATAATATTTAACCCTTGCTCAACACAGACTTTCAAAAAATCAATCATTGGTTGGGTGAGAGTGCCCCAATTAATATAATGTGCAGGTGTTATGACTTCTTTAGCAAATTTTCTTATGGTGAGAGCAGGACCGTCTATAGATAAAGGTTCGATGACGGCATTAACCCTACTCCCATCTTGAAGTCTGGCATCTACGTAAGGAGTCTTTTCATCAATACGTCGCCCTAAAGGAGTAACAATTCTTTCTATAACGTTGCGAAGTTGTAAATTTGATGTAAAGGTCACTCCGCTTAAAGTTAATTTGCCACTTTTTTCTACGAAAATCTTTTCGTGACCGTTGACCATAATCTCTGTAACTGAGGGGTCTGCAAGCAGGTCTTCAAGCGCACCAAGTCCAAGAGCTTCATCTAAAACTTGTTTTATAATTTGAGATCTTTCGGCTCTTGCCAGTTGAGGAGAAATTTGATCCACCAATTGAGCAATCACTTTTTGAGTTTTGTTTCTGAGTTCTTGCTCTTTTTGCTCATCTCCTTGAGAGCTGGTCATATCTTTTTTAAGGTCCATTTCTTTGATTAATCCATTGTGCACTTGAATTTTAAGCAAGGTGATAGGGTCTAAATGATGACTTGCTTTTTTTCCAGTCGTCGACGTTGACCCTTTATCTGTACTTGAGCCGGTCTTGTTAGAAAGAGAAGCTCCTTTGGGTTTATTTAGAGCTTTTAGCTTTTGCAAGACTCCACCGGTGAGTTTACGAACCACTTCGTGGTAAGATTTAGCGAGGGGAGTGTTACCTTGGGACAACACAAAGGGCATAGATCTTTGTAAAGAAGAAAATGCAGTGCCGTCGTCTTGAGGGATAGATCCAATAATGGGTCGTCTTAAGCTTTGGCTAATAGCTTGAGGAGCGAGGCCCGTTCTGCTTACTTTATTGAGAACAATTTGAAACATTTCAGAGGGAAGAGTTGCTGTTAATAAATCATTTATTTTTCTTCTTGTTTGATTGACAACTAAAACCTCTGGAGTAGTTATAATAATTACAGCACTGGCATCTTCAATCACAGACATTTGAGCATCACCCAGTTCAGTTCCAAGATCTACCACAATAAATTTATAGAACTGGCTAATATTCATGAGTTGCTTTTTTAATAAATCAGGAGCAACGCTAAGTTTTTGATCGGGACTATGGACGGCTCCGATAAAACTCAGCCCAGAAGGATGAGGAGTGATGACTTGATTAAGCGTATTCGGGGTAAATGTTCCCGGGAAATTTGCGACTTCAGAAATCGTCTTGATCGGTCTTAAGCCAGTTATGATATTTTGATCACCAGCACTTTCAGCGTCAAGATCTATCAGTAGAGTTTTAGCTCTCATTTCTACGACAAATGCAGCCGCCAGATTGGCAGCAAATACACTTTTGCCTACGCCACCTTTTCCTCCAAGTATACCAATGAGGTGACAATTCTCATGAATCATGATTAATCCTTTAATCTAAATTTACGTTTAATTTTATTCGCCCCAGCGCTGGCAGAACTTTTTATTACTGGGGTCACAAAAACCACAAATTGAGATTGGTTTTTACTAAATGATTTTGAAGCATATAAACTAATTAATGGATTTTTAGAAGCATTTGAAGGCAGCTTGTTAAAATTTGTATTTTGCTCATTACTAATAAGGCCTCCAACTGCAGCACTTTGGCCACTCCTGACTACAATCACCGATTGAATTTGTCGCTGAGAGGTTAATGGACCACTTGGTGTAATACCAAGCAAGGCTTTGACTGTAAAATCCATATTTAATTTTACACTATCTGATCGAGCCCCTAAAATTTGAGGAGTGATAGTGGCTCGAATTCCGGTTTCTTCAAAACTTGTAGAGGGTAAACCTTCTTTTGTGACCGACTGATAGGGAATTCTAGTCAAAGAGTTTAGAGTGCCTTTTTGACCATCTTCAACGATTAAACTGGATGATTGTAAAACTCGAGCGTGTCCGTGTTCTTTAGCCCAATTGAGTTTAGGAAGGAGATTGGATATAGTTCCAGTAATGGTAGCAACAATGCTTCCAGGAGATCTTCCTCCAGAATCGAAGGTGATAGAAGATCCGTCTCCTATATCGGGAGTCCATTGAAAACGAAAGCCCTTTGTGTAATCTTTCTTGAGTTCCACGTAGTGGACAACTAATTGAACAATTTTTTGAGGTCCGGGAGCTGCGGGAGGACGAATGTTGATTAAGTTGATAACAGGTTTAGATTCTCTAGTTAAAACTTTTTTATCGTTTACAGCCTCATCAACCACGACGTCAGGGACGTAAGCTTGTGCAATAATTTCAGCTTGATCTTTTTCGTTTTGTGAATCAACAACTCCTTCAAGAATAAACTTTCCGTTTACTGCACGGACATGTACATTAGGGTTGTTGACATCCCTCTCAATCAGCTGAGCAATTTTTCTTTGGGCTAATCGGCTTAATCTTACCAATGTTGAGGCTTGGTCTCCATACTGTTTGACCACCTCATGAATTCTACCAAGATCTCTCGGGAGAAGAATTTCTCCATCGACCACAACTTTATTGTTCAATATTTTTATGGTGATTCCTTCGATTTCTGAAAGGAGAGAGCTAATTTCTTTGGCGACCTGATAAAGGTTGGTTTTTCTTACTGTTATATTATATTCGTATAGAATTTTTTGTGTTTGAGAATCCTTAACGACAAGGGTTCCATTTCCGACTTTTTTAGGATAAAAGCGCAAAGTTCTTTTATTGGAATTATACTGAATTCCCAAAATACTTCTCCAGGTTCCACCTTGATCTATTTTGGCTGGAGCATTGGGGATATTCTCGTCATGATAAAGACCGACATAAAGTGTCAGATATTTAATTTTAGCATAGGCTTGAGTGCTTGGAAAAACCAAAAATACAGTCAGAGCACTGAGTAGAATTAAATTTCTAAATTTTATCCAATCTTTGTTCATACCTTCCCTTACAAGCTTTTAAACCCACCACGTGAAACTGGTTTTTTGGGTTTTGGTTTTGGTGCTGCAATAATTTTTGGCGGAGGGGTTTGTTGCCTCACCATGTCTGGGTTTGTCGTTCCTAAAACAGAATAAACATTCGAAGAGGGGAGTCTCAATGGACCATTGTTATCACTAGGATGGCGTAAAGACAGAAAAAGAGATCCTGGTGAAGTCGAGAGTATATAAATTAAATCTTGAGCTTGTTTTGGCGTAACTTCAACAGTGACGTTTGTAAAAGAGGTGTCGTCTCTGAGTTTCACAATGTACTCAGAGTTACCACTTTTTTCAAAAAGTCGAGGAACTTCATTGGATATACGTACGCCTGTAGCTAAGATAACGATATTTTGCATAATTGTTTTAACTTCTCGACGTTGCTTTGGTCCTCGCCCGACGTCAATGGCAGCAATAAGATCTATTCGATCTCCTGGTTTGACGAGTTTTGCGACACCTCTCATATCGTCAATAGGGATTGTAATTGCTCTTTTGTTGGGAGCAATTTGTAAAGCTAATCCGGTAAGAGGACCTGGCTTTAAAATTTTACTCTCTAAGATTTGCTCACCTTTTCTAATGGGAGCGAGGGCTACTTTTCCCACAGCAAGATCTGTGTTGTTCAAAGCCTGTGGTTGAACAAAATCTACGGGTTGTTCGGTGATCTCAAGCATGGTCTCATCGATAGTTTGCATTTCATTGATGTCTGTTTTTGCGATGACTACGTTTTGTCTTGCTCCAAATTGTTTGGTGAGTTCAGCGCTTTTTTCTTGGGTGTAGCTATAGAGCAAGAATACCGCAAATAAAGCGGCTCCAATGGAAAGCCATAATGTTCTTGTCTCATTTTGATTCATTTATACTTATCCCTGTTAGTCTCCACATTGAGGGGTGACACATATTCCGTAGGACACCCTTACCCAAATAGGATCTACACCGACTTCTCGGTTTCTTTTGCTTAAATTATTAATATTATTTGCATGTTCATTTGCGTTGTCGCCCACTTCTTTGGCGGCATCTTGTTCACTAAAAACATATCGTCTTGTGGCTTTCCACTCTGGTTTCCCAACGTTAGCTACGGTTCCACTGTGTATTCCATGGAGTCTCATACCTATACTTTGGTAATGACTTGGATTAAATACAGAATCAATATTTCCTCTAAAATAGGTTAAACTAGACCTGTTTCTAAAGGTTTCAAAGGCATAGGTTCTGGCATGAATGCTATAGAGTATGGCCGTATGAACGGCTCCATACATTCGTATGGAATATTGAATAAGCATCACAAAAATAACCAGAAGGGGAAGAGCTTCAACAGTAGCCATTCCTTTTTGCTTTATTTTTTTTCGGTTTATTTTCATAGTTAACATCCATTATCAGTGAGGGGTATATAGCCGCCATCATCAGTATAAGTAGAATAAGGGGCCCCTTCTCCGGTGAGAGCCCTTAACTCTCGCCATCGATCAATAGTAAAGTTTTTGCATTCGTTTAGAGTAGGCTCTCTACCTAAGAAACTGCCTATGTTGGTAGAAAACCCTGGAGCATCTTCGTTGCCAGAGGTAGAGCCATACAATGGAATCCGAAAATCTAATAATGGAATGTTTAAGGTGAGATACACGCCATAAAAGTTATATCTGTTCCCGTCAATAGGATAGATGTTGTCCATTTTACCTATCCCGACTTCGTCGGCACTAGGAACCTCAAAAAGTCCATTTCTATAAAGTGGAGCAAAAACTGGATTTGAAATGAGTTCAGCGTATTTTTGTTTTGCAATGGCAATTTGACGAGTTCCGTTGATATGAGCACCACTGAATGTTCGTGCTGTGGCAAAAGTAATGTATTGAGTGAGCTCCGTTACAACGAGAGAAAAACAAAGCGCAAAAATAGAGAATGAGAGTCCGAGAACAAGAACTAAAGCAAACATGAAATCCACAGCAAGCATTCCTTTTTGATTTTTTATCAACTTTTTCATTCCGCTGGATCTCCCTCTAAAGAAACGTGCATATTGTTGTAATTAGGATGAAATTGTCGCGCTCCTTCTACATCTGAGTACCATCTTCCGGTTTCTATCATGCTCTCCAGGCTTGTCCAAGGACCTCGCACTAGTTTTTTAACGAGCTCGTTATCTTTAAAATAGTTAGCCACTAAACGGGAAGCTCCTAAAAAAATAACCAGTATGAGTATGGCTTCAATAATCATTTGGCCCTTTTGATTTTTCACCATAAACCAATATCTCCCGCTCCAGAATTTAACGTTAACTGGGTGAGCCAGCCAAAGATCAAGGCAATGGAAAAAGGAATTTTTGTCATTCCTGGATCCGAGGCAGAAAGTTTTCGAGTGGCAATAAAAAAAGTATTTCGAAGAAGAAGCAAGCCTCTTTTATCAATAAAGGCTTTGATTAACCCTAATATTGCTCCCCACATAAGTGCATATACGATAACCCAAAAAACGATTTGCCATTGAGAAACCATGGCAAAGGCGAGCATGATTTTCATATCTCCGGCACCTAGCGCTTTTACTAGGACTAGGGGAAGCGTTAATGTGAGAGCTAGACTACTGGCTACAAAACCAGAAGTAAAACCCTGCCAACCATAGACAAGAGTAACGCTCACTGTAGCGACAATAAAGCAGGTGCCGACTAACCAATTG
>JAGRAA010000166.1 GCA_020435185.1 Bdellovibrionales bacterium
GAATTAGAAAAATACCACGTCTTTCTCGCTAGCGGATTAAGCCAAGCTTTTCAAATTGAATCCACTGAAAAACTCAACCTAGTCATTCTAGATTTGGGCTTGTCGGATGGGAGCGGATTTGAATTCCTCGCAAACGTTAGATCCAAAGGATCTCGCCTGCCCATTATCATTCTTTCCGCTCAAACTGACGAAGATTCTGTCGTGAAAGGGCTTCAATTAGGCGCCAATGATTATATGAGAAAGCCCTTTAGTAATCGAGAATTTATCGCACGAGTAAAAACTGTGCTCAAAGAGCCTCAACATCATGAAGAGCAAATAAGAATTGGAGACCTTCTTATTCTTTTAAATCAAAGATCCATTACTTATCAAGAAACTCCTATAGGTGTAAATAGAAGAGAATTTGATATTTTACTCCATTTCTCACAGCGGCTCGGAACCATTGTGAGTCGAGAAAATCTCATTCAAGCCATTGATAAAGAACTAGAAATTTTTGATCGCACGATAGATTCTCATGTGAGTCACCTAAGAACTAAATTAAAAAAAGCAGGAGTAAAAAATATTAAAATATCGTCCGTCTATGGCATGGGATATCGGATGGAAAAATTATGATCAAAACAAAAGTATTTAGAAAATATCTCTCCATCGGCACTCTTTTTCTGTTAATTTTTATTTTTTTGGGATTCTTTTTTAATCATTTTATCATTGAAACATTAAAACCAAAGAGAGAAATGCTACCTCCCCTATTTTTTGCAAAATTGGTTGATAAATTAGGAGGAGAAGACAAAGTTCGAGGAATTCAAGAGCTCAAAGAGATTCATGACAAGGGGCCATTACCTCATTTAATCTTGATAGATAAAAACGGTATTATTTTAACTGAACCCTCTCCATACACTCCAGAATTGTCTTGGAAGGATATTTTAAAGCCTGATCTGCCTTATCAATACACAGAAGTCCCACTTATCCAACTAAAATTTAAAAACTCTAAAGAATTCCCTTCTCATGGTCCACCTCCTAGCAGACTCTTTGGCTTTGGCCCGAAAGGCCCACCTCCTCCAGAGGAACGAAAAGCTTACCTGGTGAGATTGTCCTCTCCTATAGAATACTATTTACTGATTGTACCCACTCCCCATAGACCTCCTTTTGATAAAGACGAAACCGATTGGATCGGTTTGATTAGCTTTTCTACTCTTATCATTTCTCTAATCTTAGGAGTGGGAGTAACTATAACTTTTGTATACAATTCAGTTAAAAATGGCGTTGAACAAGCTGACTCAGTCATTGATGAATTGAGACGAGGAAACCTTAAAGCACGCTTCGTTATAAAACGAAGTGATGAATTTGGACAGGCCATGAAACGTTTCAATGTAATGGCAGACGAAATCGAAACATTAGTGAATAACTTAAGAGATTCTCAACAAGCCAAAAGCAAGCTTCTACAAGAGTTAGCTCATGACCTAAGAACTCCAGTAGCCTCTTTGAAGAGCTTTTTAGAAACTCTTCATCTTAAAGGAAATCTCTTAAACGAATCCGTAAAAGAAGAGTTTTTAGAGTTATCTCTAAAAGAAGTCGATTATTTTGGTAAGCTTGTTGAAGATCTCTTATTTTTAACTCAAATGGATACACCCTCTTATAATCAAAAAAACAAACCTGTGAATCTGATTGAAGTTCTAAAAGAAGAGGCTCAAGACTGCCTTAGACGATATGAACTGAATGACAAAAAAGTAAAACTTAATATTGTAGTGGATAAAATCGATTCAAATGATAAGAGCCTGTGGATAGACGGTGATCCACATATTCTCAAACGACTTTTTAGAAATGCTTTTGAGAATGCTTTTTCCTTTGCAAACAGCCAAGTGGCCATCACTGTAAACTCCGATCAAAAGAATATAGCTATTCAGATAGAGGATGATGGCCCAGGGTTTCCTACTGAAGTCCTAGATACTTTCGGAAAAAAAAGAGTCTCTAGAAAGCTCGACTCTCAACAAAAGGGGCGTATTTCATTAGGTCTAGGTGGCGTGGTGATGAATAAAATTTGTGAATCTTATTTGGGAACTCTTAATGTCTATAACAAAATAGACTCTGATGAACATACAAAAGGCGCAGGACTCAAAATCACCTTCCCACAGAAATCTATTTCATAGACTCAACATAAGTCTAAATCATAAAAGTTTTGTCTTAAAGTTTTATTTTTCTTTCCGAGAAGTAAATAGTGAATTTTATAATAGAAAAATCTAATTCTATCTTCAGACTCATGTTCTCATTTGCCTGGATTGTTTATATTCCCCTAAGGCTTGTTTTATGGTCAGAAGATGTATTAACCTATGATCGTGCAATAGATCTTATTGGATTACTGTATATTCTTGTGATCTTTGGCTCTCCACTCATCAGCAAAACAAAATCGAAGATCAATGGAGTTACGCTCTTGATAGGGCTGCCTTTTTTTACAATTTCTTCTTATTTATTTCCAGATCTAGACACTTCGTATATTTTGCTCATTAAATTATTGAGCCTGAAAGAAGTTATTCTTGTAAAAAAAATGATCGACGATATCGACAATTTACATCCCGTTATTGCAAGAATAGCTCCTCTTGGTGCCATTGTCCCTGGTTTGGTTCACCTCATTGCCTGTGGGTGGATTCATGTCGAAGATTCTGCTCAAGTTTTAAATATACAAGATCCTATTTTTATCTACGGCAGAGCTGTTTATTGGACTATAACCACTCTCACTACTGTGGGATATGGCGACATTTCAGCAAGAACACTCGCACAAATGGCCTACTCTAATATGGTCATGATCATTGGGGTAGGCTTCTTTGGCTATGTATTAAGCAATGTAGCTACTCTTCTTGCTCGTCTTGATGGGGCTAGAGAATCTTATATGACTAATTTAGATCAAGTCGAATCCTACATGAGTTACAATAATATTCCTAAAGAGCTTCGATTAAAAGTTCGGGAGTACTTACGCTACCTTTGGGAAAGTCGAAAAGGCTTTGATGACAATGGAGCCCTGGGTCAACTCCCTAAAACTCTTCAAAGTGATTTAGCCTTTTTTATTAACCACTCAGTCATTGAAAAAGTCCCTATACTACAAGGAGCGAGTCAAGATGTTGTGAGAGAGATCGTGGTTGAGCTTAGATCTAGAGTCTGCGTACCAAAAGAATATATTTTTAGGTATGGAGAACCTGGAGACGCGATGTTCTTCATTCAAAAAGGAGAAGTGGACATCGTTTCAGAAAATGGGCAAATACTGGCAACCCTAGGTGCCGGAAGTTTTTTTGGCGAAATGGCTCTTCTCAACTCTAGCCCTAGAAACGCATCTGCAAGATCAGTGCAGTACGTTGATCTCTTCGTATTAAGCCAATCCGCCTTTCATCTCACTCTTTCTAGATATCCTGAGTTTAAAAGGCAAGTTCAAGAGATTGTGTTACAGAGATCAGCTTAGAGTAAGGAGCTCAATATGGTCGAATCCATTTTATTAGTTATGTCCCTTTTGGTTGCCGGTTTCTTAGGAACTCGCATTGCGAAAATAGTGAATATGCCTCATAGTGTTTTTCTTGTCATTGCAGGAATTGCAGCGGCCTTTGCCTTTCGATACTTTTCACCAGAAGAAGTAGCTCACTTAAAGCATCTCTTTCCAGAAATAATTCTCTTTGTCCTATTGCCGCCATTAGTTTTTGAGTCTGCCTACAATTTCGATTTCGCCGATCTTAAGAAAGATCTTGTGCCTATTAGTTTCTACGCGGTTATTGCACTTTGTCTTTCTACTTCTATTATCGGAGCATCGTTTTACTTTTTGTTTGGCCTGCAACTCGTTCCGAGTTTAGTTTTTGGAGCCTTGATCTCGGCAACCGATCCTGTCGCAGTGGTCTCCTTGTTTAAACAGATTGGTGCACCCAAAAGACTCAACACCCTTATTGAAGGTGAGAGTCTATTTAACGATGGGACAGCTATTGTTCTTTATAGAGTACTGATTGGATTTGCATCGGCCACAGTATTTAAACCTGAAATGGTCTCCGAAGGCTTAATTCAATTTATCACGGTAGCAGGTGGAGGAGTATTAACAGGGTTCGTACTCTATTATCTGACCAGTTTGTTTCTTCGATTCGTTTCAGACTCTTCTGCCCAGCTCGGACTCACCGTGGCGGCAGCCTATATCAGCTTTATAGTTGCTGATCACGTTCTTCATGTGAGCGGAGTTATTGCGACCATGGTTGTTGGCCTTTGTTTAGGAAATAAAGCACGACTAGAATTCAATCGTGAGGCTCTTCACGGCATGCACTATATTTGGGAATTTCTTGCACTTTCAGCAAACACAATAGTTTTTTTCGCTGTAGGTTTAAATATAGATGTCGACGGCCTTCGATCAAGTTTGGTGCTCGTTCTCCCCGCCTTAGGGATTATTTATTTTTCTAGAGCCTTCGCTGTATATGGACTAACCCCTCTACTTAATCTCACTCGATTGACTCAGCCTATTAACTTGTCTTACCAAACTTTTATCGTTTGGGGAGGACTAAGAGGAGGTTTAGCCTTAGCGCTTGTTTTACTACTTCCCAATGAATTTCCTCACAAAGACCTCTTTCTTTCTCTGGCCTCGGCCGTTGTTCTTTCTACTTTGTTTTTAAACGCGTTAACCATACAGAGAATGCTGTCTTGGTTTGGTTTAGATAAACTAGATTTTAAAAGCCAACGGGTTTATCTAAAAATTTTAAAAAAGGTTATCCAATCTTCCACTCAAACTTTTGAAAAAGCTCATGCTGCCGGACAGTACTCCGCAGATATTATTGAAAGGCAAAAAAATACTCTCAATCAGTTACTTGAGAAGCAACTCCATGAAGACGCTCAAGGAGCTACTGAGTATGAAGACGAGCTTCTTCTTGAAGAAGCTCTCGAAGCCGCTCTTTTAAAAGAACAGTCCATATATAATCATGAAGTAGAAAATGGGGTTCTTTCAAAAAAGGCTTATATTGAGTTGATGCTTTCTTTGAAATCCCGAAAACAAATCTTTGAAGCCGAAAAGATCAAAGGTCTTAATAAATATAGTTTTTCTTCATTAACTAACCTCAAATCTCATTTTTTAGCCAACTTCAAAAACCCCATCTTTACGCTCTCTACTCGATTAGAAATCTTACTTCATCTTCATTTAGCTTTGAAAGAGGTTCAAAAAATAGTGGCTCACGATGAGGCTAAAAAATTGTTAAACGCTTGGGTCCAGCTAGCTTCTAGGGGGCTAGAACAATTCTATACCCTTTACCCGGACCATAGTGCTTCTATACAAACGCAATATTTGTCAAACGCCGTCACCTATAATTCTGAACTAAAAATAGAAGAGTACCTTCACGATGATGTCATTACCGCCAGTATCGCAACAAGACTACGACAAGACATAGAGGCCTCTAACGAAAAGCAATCTCAAACCGCACAAGAACTGCTAAAGCCCTCTCTGAGTTATCTCCTTCACCGTGTTCCTCTGTTTGCAACAGCCCCCAATGAGCTAATTTCCAAACTTTGTGCAAAAGTGACCACTCGATTTTTACAAACAGGGCAAACTATTGTTTCCGAAGGGGACGCTGGAAGTTCCTTTTTCTTAGTCACCGCTGGGATCTTGGAAGTTCGGAGCGAAAAATTGGCTGAACAAGGCATTCTGCCTCGCCTCTTTGTGGGTGATTTTTTTGGTGAAGTTTCTTTGGTCTTTGGGCAACCACGAAATGCCACCATCGTTGCTAGCATGCCTTCGCAGGTTATAGAAATCAGCGAGGAGATTTTTCGCTCCGTGCTTGCCGATGCTCCGCAAATTCTAGAAGAAATTACCAAGGTGGCCAAAGAACGTCACGCCGCTTAAACTGGCCCACAAAAATGTTGTTAAAAAACAAATTCCCTTTGGTTTTGTGTCCGGATCCTGAAAAAGATGACTATTTACTCAAAGAAGACTTAATAATCCGAGTGTTGTGATAATAAACATAGAGTTCAATGTGATGACTGAGCCTTTCTGGGAGCTTCGTAGTACACCAGGTTCTTCTAAACAATCGATTGATGTTTGCTCTTAACATGGC
>JAGRAA010000167.1 GCA_020435185.1 Bdellovibrionales bacterium
AAAAGACTGGTGCCACCACACATTGAATTTCGATCAACCGGACTGGTGGAAACTAACAGAAAAAAAACTACCCATTCAAAATCGATCTTTGAGTTTTACTTATTTAATTTTAAGTAAGGTCGCTAAACCAAATTCTACGTCGTGGGCAAGAATTGTTGGAGACCCTCTCAAAGAAAAAGGAAAAACCAAACAACTCATCTGCCGAGGACCAGAACGAGAGTTCTTTTCTGTTTTAAAAAAATCAAAAAAGACCTTTGACCTTTGTCGAGGGGACCTTATCAAGATTCCTGAGAATTCTGTGTTTAAAGGCAATGAAGTGAGATTAAGTGATTAACTTTGTTTTGAAAACTCTTGCCCCTGCTCCCATTGGCGTTCTTTTAGGTAATCAATAGCAAACTGATAGCTTCTCATTTTTTCTGTGGTCCATCTCGGAGCGACAAGTTCGTCATGTCTGCTGGCCACCGCTGTCAGACGATGAACATAAATCTTCGGGTCTAAGTGTCGTAAAAAAAGACCTACTCTTCGAACATACTCTTCTCTCTCCAAAGGCTTGAAGTCTCCCCTTAAGTACTCTTGTTCAAGAGGCGTTTTTGTAAGCACATGCAAGTTGTGAAGTTTCACATTATCTATATTCAGTTTATTCACGGTATGCGCTGTTTTAATAAGGTCGCTATCCGTCTCCTGAGGAAGACCAAAAATCAGATGAATTCCTAAATTAACTTTAGGGCATTGTGCTCTAATTTTTTCAATAGCCCAAATGGATTTTTCAGCACTATGCCCTCGGCGCATCCACTCCAATTGACCATTATCAAAACTCTGCACCCCTAGTTCAACAAAAACTGCCGTACGTTCGGCATAGTGATTTAACAACTCCACCACGTTTTCGGATAAACAATCAGGGCGGGTTCCCACTACGATTCCGCAGATATCCTCTGATTTTAGCCCTACCTCAATATGATCTTTGAGAACTTGAGTCTTTCTAAAAGTGTTCGTATAAGCCTGAAAGTAAAGTAAAAATTTATGAACTCGATGACGAATTCGAACAACCTCTTTAATGCTCTCAATCTGTTTACTGAGTTCTTTTTCTCTAAATTCAGGAAAAGCTGCAGATCCCCATTCATCACAAAAATTACAAGGCTTCATCCCCCGAATGCCTTCTCGATTAGGGCAAGTCCCTGGGACACTCACTGAAATTTTATATACTTTTTCCCCAAAACGTTTTTTGTAATACTCGTTAATAGGATTATAGGGGCGCTCTAAATGGTCCATCCTGATGGTCTAGTCAATTCTAGGCTCATTGTCTATTTTAATTTTGTTATTAATTCCTGTCACTCAAAATAGCAAACTCGCCTAGAATTACGATAATTTTGGTCATTTTAAACTATAAAAATAGCCTGTAGGAGAATCCCCTTTTACAAATAATTGAAAGTATTCCGGAACCTCACGTTCTTTCTCGTAAACCAATCGAACTTCAATTTCCAAGCTTTCTTCTCCTGGGTATTCTTTCATCTTTCCAAACCCCCTAAAGTCAGCATTAATTTTAATATTAAATTCATATTTGTAACTTTTAGTATCAATTTTACAATCCATAAAATTAGGACCATTGGGACCGAACTTTCGCTCAAATTTACATCGCGCCTCTGAAGAGGTTCCTTTGACTTTGCCTACATATGAGGTTCTTGGCACATTCTCATCAATATCTGTAAGATTAGGCTTACAAGATGATAAAAAAATTAAAAGGCATATCCCTATTAGAATTTTCAAAAGTCCCTCCCTGGTTACCTAATACTGTAGAAAAATTAATTCACTTACTCAATAAATTCATGTACATGTGAAATGCCATGTTATACCTATCCTTCATATAATGGAAAAGCCTATGTCGAAGTATCAAACCATAACTACCGAAGACCAAAGTCCTTCTTTGGTGTTAACCAACACCCTTCAGATCAGCGAAGCTATGCACAGCACCCGAGGGGCTTTTTCCGAGTCAATATACATTTATGGACAAGCCATAGAGGCTGCTTTAGAAAAAAAATGGCCTCTCAATGTTCTCAGCTTAGGACTTGGCTTAGGGTATAACGAAATTTTAACCATCGCCTATTACCTCAAAAGTCAAGAGTCCTCTTTAAATTTACTTTCCTTCGAATCTAATTCAGAATTAATAGATTCTTTTGAGTCGTGGATACTCAATAAACCTGATAAGTTTCTACTTTACCCCGCTTACGAGCAGATTCTTCAGCTCACTTCTGACAGACTCTCCATTGATGCCCACGACATAAAGGAAAGATTAGCTCAAGGGTTATCCTCAGGGGCCATAAAGCTTTCTATGGCCCTCGACGCAAACACCTCTTTTCAGCTTCAATACAACGTGATTTTATTCGACGCATTCAGCGAAAAAATGAATGCCGACCTTTGGAATGAGAACTTCTTAACGGATTTCTTAGAAAAAGCCTGCTCACCCAAGTGTATTTTCTCCACCTACGCGGCCAAAGGAGCATTGTCTCGGTCTCTTAAAAAGGCTGGCTTTGTGCTTGAGCAAAAACCAGGATTTAAAGGCAAACGACAGTCCACCTTTGCTGTGCGTGATCCATTGATTTGAGTTCTATTCTGTATCATTCTTTAAAAATGAGATTGGCTTTTAATAAATCTGAAACTGAAATGACCCAAACTTGGTTTTCTGAGTTACTCACCCTTTGGGTTGATAACCTTAAACCGCTCTCTTCTGTCGCTGTTCTCATCAGCTTAATTTCGGTCATCTTAACCAGAATACCCTTTGTTGGGCCCGTTCTTTCTAATCTCACTTTTTTTGTACTCATTCTCGGATACTATAGCATCATTGATCGAATTTACGCAAAACAGGGCTGGAGAACCAATCAACTCACTCTTTTTTTAAATAGTGATTTTTTATTAAAAAAATACCCTCTCGTCTTACTCTTCCATGGTGGAATTATTCTACTGTCTCAGATCATAAGCTTCTTCTTGTTTTTTGACTTTACAGCTAGCCTTTGGCAATTGGCTTACCTAGTCTATATTTCGCTATTTTATTTTTTGTTTTGCCCTATGTTAGTTTTTAAACAATGGCCCATTGAGACTTCAATTGAAAAACTCAAGTCGGCCTTAAAAGAGCACATTAGACCAATTTTACTTTCTTACTTTATCGTTTTTCTTATTAGCCTATTTATCTATGGCATTGTCTTTTTTATTTTTGCGGTCAAAGAAAACTACTATTGGTTAGCTTCAGCGGCGGCTCAAACCGTTGCCGGCATGCTCACCATCCCTATTTTTATTTGTTTGTCGTATTTAATTCACCAAAGACTATTCCCTTCTCCTCAAGGCCATAGCCCCTTAAAAAAAGAAAGGCTCGTTAACGACGAGCCTAAAAAAAAGGTAAAAATTTATTAAGTTTATTTTTGTGACCAAGCTCCATCTTTCTCTACCCAAGTCCCTTTTGGAGAATTTTCTATAAAAGATTTAGAAAAACTACTGATGACCTGAGATTTTTGACCCGCTCCAATGTTGTTAGCATTCATGACTTCACTGTAAAGATCTTTTCGATCCTCATTTTCTTCGCTCACTAATTTATCTATCATTTTTTGCTCTAATTTTTTAAGTTTTGAAGGATCCTTTACCACAAGCATGCCATTTGAGTTTTCTCCTAAAACTCCCATAGACTTGTATTTATCAATTTTAGCTAATCGCGAAGCTTGATTTTTTAAGATGGCCTGAGCTTTTGTTGTATTGACTTTCATCTCAGGAGCAGCGTTTGCTAGAGAAATAAATGAAATGCTTACTATAATAGATTTACCCGGAAACACATAATAGCTACTCTTCTCTGTTTGCTTTTTTTCTTCTTCTTTCACACGATAAAGCTCTTTTACATAGTCATCAGCAGCTTTCTGCACAGCTCCCTCTGGAAAATGAACATTTACCGTTACACAAGATACCAATGCGATTGCGATCAGCCCTATTATTACCTTTTTAACCTGTTTTGATACATCCTTCATAGCCTCTCTCCATTTCTTCGACTTTTTTTTGTTTTTCTGAATCTTCCTTTGATTCTTTTTTATCATCATTCAATTTAAGATCGGTCTCGTTTGACCCATTCTCGGACCCACCCTCTTGGTTTTTTATGGCCTCAATCTGCGATAAAACCTGTGTCACAAAAGCTTGCAAACCATAAGAGTCCAACACTACAGGGTAAGATTCACTCCCCAATGGAATTTTAAAACGATTACCTTTCAGAATGTAGTGTTTTTCTATTTTTTTTCTATTAAAAATTCCCTCAAATGCTTTAGTCTCTTCTTTCGGATCAAATGTTTCTACTAAAACAGATCCGTTCTTCGCAAACATGCTTAAACCAGCGTATTCAATATCATAACCTCCAATTAAATCACTAGGCCAACCAAAGGCCAGAAAATCAATAAACGATGGTAATTGCTCAAAGTAAGAAGGATCTGCAAAGAGACTCACAAAGTTCTTCATGGCTTGAGCTGAAAACCTTACCACTCGGCTTTCTTCTGGAATTAATCTAAATTCAAAATCGAACTGAGTTGGTAACGTTCGTTGAAAGACCGCATTCTTAAAATGCCCTTTTAAAACACCGTCCATACTCCCAAAATTCAACCATTGACCAAATTGCTTTAATTTTATGCTATCCCAGTTAGCATTGAATTGAAACTCTGGAACCGAAGTAAAAAGACGGTACATTTTAAGATCGCCTAATTTTACTTCGCCATCAAAAAGTCTTGCTACAATTTCTCCTGAGGCCTTCAATCGACTTCGCTTTAAATCTATGTCCACAGTTACCGGATCTAATTTTACAGGAGACAATGCTTGAGGAGAAAGACACATCGCTCTTTCCGCAAACTCCAAGTTCATTGAATCAAAACTCAATGTAGAGGTCATGGTGATTAAATTGGGATTCATAACGTCTAAGGTTTGTATATTAAGATTCTTCCAATGCATGGGCATAGATTCAACCTCTAAAGGAATCTCAGGCGCATTTAAGGCCACCTGTATTCTATCTTTTTCATCTACTCTCACTCTTACTGAGTCCATGAAAAATTCAGTTAATCGCAGATGAATTCCGTTGTACTGCAATTGATCGAAATGAACAAAAACATTGGATCTTTCAGAAAACCCTAAATGAACTTTAGAATTAAAGTTCGATAATTTATAATTGGAGCCTTGATCATCAATATTAAAGTTTCTAAAAACAATATCACTTTTTAAAAACGACTTTTTTTCTCTTAAATTTTTAAAAAACTCTGCGTTTAAAAAAATATTTTCTCCAGAAAGACTAACATCAGCTTCTCCGCTTTGAATTCTAAATTTAGTAAATAGTGGATGGGGATAAATTTTTTCGATCTTTTTCTTCAAATTATTCATATCCCATTTATTGGCCTTTAGAAAAAAAGAGAGTGGTATTTCATCCCATAGCCATCCCGAATGGTCACTTTTATTCTCTATAGTGAGATCTAAATAATGATCTCCTAGTAAGTTTGCTTTTAGATCCACGGACTTTACAGATGAAAATTTTTGATCTAAGAAGCTGAACTTTCCGTCTAGAGAGGAGCTCTTCAAATCTACTCCAAAATAGTCCTCCCCCATCAAGGCCTCAAGATCTCCGAATTGAAATTTATAAAACACCGTTTCATCTGGCAGATTGTCTTTTATCCATCCCTTTATTTCTGATTTGAAGGCAGACATTTGTAACATACGAGTCTCTTCAGCATTGGCAAACTCCATTCCCTCTATGTTTAAATTAAGAGAATAGTTCTTATCATCCTGCAATAGTGAAAGTTTGGTTTGTTTGACAGAGCCTTTATTAGCTTTGCTGACATAGCTAAACCCTTCAACCGTGCTATTCGCGTTTACCTTGGTGATCTTCATTTTGTTAAAGGTCAATAGCGCCTCTAGACTCATATGAGAAATATCTATACCATATTCATCCACCTGCAGTTTCTGCGAAGGAAAATTTATAAATATCGTATCTAGATCTTTTTTTTCTAAATTAAATTTGATGTCCATTTCACTGTATAAGCGATTGACTATATTTCCATTTTTTAAAACCGTGATGTCCGCATCAAAGAGAATAAAAATATCTCCCTCTTGCTTTTTATAATTAATGGGACCCGTTAGCTTTAAATCATAGGATTTATACTTAAGATAAAGCTCAATTGAACTAATTTGTCCTTCATAAAGCTTAGAGACATCAGTCTCTATGACCAAATTAGAAAATTGAATCGGCCACTCCTTGACCCAAACCCTTCTCAAGGTTTTATTGATTTCCCTCTGTACCCATTGATTTACATTTTCATTCGTAACTGTGTAATAAATCCCAAAGGCAGCTAAGAACAGAAAATAAAAAACAACGATATATCGATTCAAAAAGATTTTTCTCACTCTCTTAGATTAGCAAATTGCCTCTCTTCAAGTAAGGCTACCTCGCTCTTTTGCGACCCACCGCAAGATCGCCCTCTTCATGACAACGCCCACTTTACAGAATCAAAAAGGTTCAGTATTAAACGAGTATGCCTTTAAATGAAATATTAGAAAAAGCTCAACATCTTAAGCAGACTAACCAAAGTCTATTAGCGATTTTTGATTTAGACTCGACTATTTTCGACGTAAGTCCTAGGACCCAAAAAATTTTAGAAGACTTTAAAAATGACCCCACCATTCAAAAAAAATATCCCTCTCAAGTGGAACAAATGAAAGATCTAGCGGTTAAAAATACTGATTGGGGGATAAAAGAGTCTTTTTCTAGAGCCCAAATATTAGGGACAGTGGATTTTTTTGATGAGGCGAGAAAATACTGGGCCCTTCATTTTTTTAGTAATCATTATCTTATTTATGACAAGCCTTACGATGGAGCTGTTGATTTTTTAAACAAGCTCTCTTCCTTTGGAGCAAAGATTGTCTACCTAACTGGTCGAGACGTTAAAAGAATGGGAGAAGGGACAAAAAAGTCTCTATTAGATCATGGTTTACCGCTAAAACATGATAACGACTTGATCTTAAAACCCTTCAAGGGCATGAGCGATTCTTTATTTAAGAAAGAGGTCATTGACGAGTTAAAAAACGATCATGAAGAAATTTGGTTTTTTGAAAACGAGCCAGTAAATACAAAAATTGTTGAAGAACATCACCAAGATGTACGAATCGTCTTCTTTGATAGTGTTCATTCGGGCAGAGAAAAAACACCGACCCACCATATGACCATCCAGCACTTTTTGTTGCATAAATCTTAAAAGGTACGGACACACTTTGGTGTCCATGTTGCGTCAACCTGCTAACGCAGTACGGACACCAAAGTGTGTCCGTACCTTTTATACCTTTTACTTTAGCAAATGTGGTCTGGCCAATACTAAGCTTGGGATCATCAACGAATGACGAAGCTTTCCTGAGTCCAATAGGTCATAAATTTCTTGAACTGGCATTAGCACTAACGAAAGGTCTTCATAAGGGTCTAATTTAGGATTAGATACCTTTTTGCAATTTAAAGACAGGTAGGTATAAATTTGATTGGATTGTAATGCTGGGTTTGGATAATGACTTCCTAAAAATATGAGTTCATCCCCCTGATATCCTGTCTCTTCAAGAAGTTCTCGTTGTGCTGCTGATTTTGGATCGTCTAATTCTTCTTTGTCCGCAGCTCCCCCCGGAATCTCTAAAAAACTATCTTTTGCAGAATGTCTATACTGATCTACTAAAATCATATTTCCATCATCCGTAACGGCAACAGCATGAACCCATGGGCCAAACTCGATCGTTAAATAAGAGGGCATGACTCTTCCGTCTGGCAATTCACATTTGTCTTTTCGAATTGAAAAGTACCCGTATTTATACATTGTTTCGGATTCAATTACTTTCCAGTGGTTCTTCTTTTCGTCCATGCCTTTGGCCTATTCTTTCTGATTCGATGAGCATTTGAATTTCTTCTGCTCTTTTCGACTATTTTTTTTTGTTTATTTTCAGGAGGAATAATCATAAGTATAAATTCTGCTTTTTGTGGTAATCCTTGAAGTTCTATTTCAGACAAAACTGTTTTCGTATCTCCTACTAAAAAATACTCATTTTCTTGAGTTAAGTTTGCTCCTAACCGAACATTCCATTTAAAAAAATGCTCCTTCAGCAAGCCTAAAATTTTCATCAAACGGTAAGGAGTATCCATTAAAACAATGGGAATATCCATGTTCTTTAACTCTTTAACTCTTTCTTCTCGTAATTCTCGATTAGCAGGCAAAAAACCTTCAAAATGAAATTGAGTCAGCTTAAGACCACAAAGACTTAAGAAAACCATTAGACTTGAAGCACCTGGAGCGCTATTAACGACAATTTTTTTTTGCCTGCAAAGATCTACCAAATCTGAACCCGGATCACAAAATCCAGGCGTACCACAATCCGATACTAATACTACTTTTGAAGTTTCGCAAAATCGTAGAAGTTCAGCTAAATCATCGCGAGTACTATGTTCATTTAAAAATTGAATCTTTTTATTTACAATATCCCATTGACGTAAAAATGAATTTAAAATTTTTTGCTCTTCACCGATTATCAGGTCGGCGTCCTTTAATAGTCTCAAGGCTCTTAATGAAATATCTTCTGGATCACCAATAGGAGTCGCCACTATGGTAAGACTCAATTTATCTCCTTTTTTACTCCACGATATAAATAACGATCGAAGTTTTTATTGTAAGATGTCCATTCACCGGCATCACTTCCTTCTTGAATAGACTGAAACATAGCACTTACTTTACTGTCGAAATCATCAATCATGGCCACCACCAACGCTTCTGGAAACTTTGGCCTTTTAGGAGAACCATACTCTAACTTACCATGATGGCTTAGTATTATATGCTTGAGCATGACCTTTAGTTCTTTAGTGAATCCCATAATCTTACTCGACTTTTCATCTAACAGCTCTAGGGCAATGGCCATATGACCCACTAATCGACCTTCGGTAGTGTATTGAAAACCTTCGTCAATGCTTAATTCCCAAAGCTTTCCAATATCATGATAAATGGCTCCAAAAATGAGAAGGTCTCTATTGAGATCTTTGTAATGATTAGCCACAACCTTCATAAGACCGCAAATTGAAACTATGTGTTCAAGTAAACCACCTATCTTTGCATGATGAATTGTTTTTGCTGCCGGATACAAAAAAAGTCTTTTTTTAACTTCCACATCATTAATCGTGTCTAACAATAACTGTTGAATAGCTGGCTTTTCTACACTATTGATGTGTTCTTCAAGTTCTTTAAACAGTAGAGCTGGATCAATACCTGTGCTAGCAACAAAGTCCCCCATATCAAACTCTTCAGAGGCGGCTTTCTTCATTTGATGAACAATAATCTGCAATCGATCTTGATACTTCTGCACATGCCCTTTGACTCTAGCTATATCACCAGGTTCAATTTGCGCATCGACATCTTCAGCATTTTCCCATATCATGGCATGGATACTTCCTGACTTATCAGACAATCCACAGCTCATATAAGGTTTTCCATTCTTATCAGTTAACAACACTTTTGTGTTCACTAAAAAACAAGTTTGAATAGTTTCTTTTTCTTTAAGCTGATCAACAAATATTTTGTTCATCCAAAACCTACTTTCGACATAAATACTGTGGACCAAGACTATCGACAATTTTAAGACTAGCTAAATATAACTCATCGTTTTTCGTATAAACAAAAAAATAGGATCCACCTAAAATAGATATAAACCTTCTCTGAGTGGAGTTTACCTTAACGCCTTTATGTTTCAACTTATAGTTATAAAAAGAGGAAATATCCATAAAAGTATTACATCCAGCCCCGATTTCTTGATCTAGAAACTCCCTTTGCTTGGCATTACTCATATAAAATACATGAACATTTTCCGGTTCTGTTTCATAACCAGTACCTTGATCAAGGTAGGCGTTGATTTTAAAATAGAAATTGTCACGATAATCACCGACAAAAGGGCCCAAATCAATAATTCCTCCACCATTGGGAGGTTTAAAAACAACAGGGCGAGATAAAACCTTTCCGTTGGGATCATAAACTTTCACAATCAAATTAAGGTACTTTCTATTTGAATTTAACATGAGCTCAGTTCTACTTAACGAAGACGCTCTTACAGGATCACTTTTTTTAAATTCATCAATAAATAAATTTTCCATTTTTTTTATTAACTGCTTAGGTATTTTAATATTATTGATCGACCCTACAACATGGCCACTTTGCTGTTCAGCTTCTGCTGCCAAAGAATCGTCATGATGCTCTCCAGATCCCTCACTGGCCAAAACTACGGAACTTAGCGAAATAAAAAATAATAAACAGAGCCCAACTGTTTTCATATTTTTTAAAAAAATAGTCATTAATTCCTCTTTAAATCTGAAACTAATTGAAGAAGTGGCAAATAGTTTTTAGATTTTGCCTCAGCCTGCTTAAGATAAGTCTTTGTCTTAATCATATTGTTGCTATGAAAATTAGAAACAGCTAATCCTGTGGCCGCTATGGGAATGTTCCTTCCTGATGGGATGACCTTTAACCAATTGCTTTCAGCACACTGAAAGTCTTCTTTCTCCTGGCAAAATAAAGCCTGAATAATGTAAGGCAAGGTGTACTCTTGAGTCAGATTATTTGATATGGCCTTACCTAAAGAGACAGAGGCCTCAATGCCTAATCCTTCTCCTCTCAACAAAGCCGCATAATAGCTTTGCAACAGCGGGTCTTTTGGAGCTTGAATAATGGCCTTTTCTATTTCCATTTTTGCCTGCTTCATATTACCGATCTTATAATGACATAAACTTTTCAAAGCAGAAACTCTAGGGGTTCTTCCTAAATTTCTTGTAAGGTCCATACACCAATCATACAGCCTACTCCAAGAAATCATCCTACGATTAATAAATAGTCCTTTTCGATGTCTCTCCGTTAAGTCAGGCAAAGTATCCATCAACAACGGTAATTTCTTTAATGCTACTCTCAATTTTTGTTGCATAAAATCTATATACATAGACAAAAACTTAGCCTCTTGACTGTAGTCTCCATCTAATTGACCGAGAAAATTTAGATCGCTTTGCAAAGACGTTAGATCTGGCGAGTTTTTCATCGAAGGATCAAGCAAAAAAGACATGGCGTAAAGTATATTTACCCCTAAATCATCTTCTCCAGAATCTAAATTATCTTTAAAATAATCTCTGGCTTTTTTGTAATTTCCTCTCTCTAACTCTATACTCCCTAGATTCACCAGGGCGGGAGCAAATCGACCGTCTAATTCTAAGGACTTAAGATAATAGTTTTCTGCCTCAGAAAGCTCTTTTTCAGCATGATAACCTAAACCAATACCTACATAGGCATATTTAGGAAAAGGGCCACCATTTGCTATCACTTTTCGAAGCAACTCTTGCCCTTTAAAAACCTGATCATCCACTTGAATATAGTAAATTCCAAGTCTCAGCATAGCTTCAAAATCTTTAGGATCTACTTCTAAAATTTTTTCATATAATTTTAAAGCCTCTGTATATTGTCCCGATCTTCCTTTCGAAACAGCTTCTGCTCTGTACTTAACAATCAACATTTTATTATCTTCAGGGTCAATATAAATAGTCTTATATACATAAGCTCCTAAAAAAATAATCAACAATATAATAGAGCTACGCCAAATGACCTTTTTAAATTCACTGGCTTCTTTTTGTCCTACTTGAGTCGCTTGATATCCATAACTTCTATTCGTATTCGGTTTAGTATTTGGAATCTTCTTTCTTTTAATAGGTTCTTCAACAACATTCTCTAGGACAATTTCACTCGCGCGATTTGCGTTTATATTTTTAGGATTAATTTCTTGGGTTACGGTATCTTCTCTTCTCAAATCTTGATCAATAGTTTGTGTTTGAGAATCATCAAAAGAGGTCTTGGGCGTGTAATCTTCATTTCTTCGGCCCTTAATTTCTTTTACAACTTTTTGAAAGTTTTGATAGTCAGAAACTTTTCTCCATATCTTATGAGGAATACAAAGGCTATCCTCTATCGAAATTTCGCCTTCTTTAACCATCTTTTCTACAGACATTGAGTCAAAGGGCCCTAAAATATGCCCTTTACATTTAACCAGCCAAACTTTATCTGTCGAATTCAAAGCTGTATCCTTGTATCAGTGGTAAAAATGTCTTTTTCCAGTTAAAACCATATTAATGTTGAGTTCGCGAGCTTTCTGAATGACTTCGTCATCTTTCACAGATCCTCCAGGTTGGACGACCCACTGAATTCCAGCTTTAGCACAAAGCTCAATGGAATCAGCAAAAGGAAAGAAAGCATCACTAACTAACACCACGTTCTTTTGGTCTGCATGAAATTTTTGCCAACGTTGCACCGCTTGTTCCACAGCATCCACTCGATTGACCTGCCCCATGCCTAACCCTAAGGTTTGCTCTCTTCCTACAATTGCAATCGCATTGCTTTTTAAGCGTGAACAGACTCGCAAACCCATGTTTATATTGTTTTCCATTTGCTGATCTGGATCAAGTCCAATAATCTTCCAATCCGACTTCATCTCTTGATCAAAATTATCAGCTGTTTGAACAAGATACCCTCCAAGAATTGATTTTAACTGATACTGATCTTTACTCTTCATGAGACCAGGCCATTTGAGAACTCGCATATTTTGTTTGCGACTAAAAACCTCTAAAGCCTCTTGACTAAAATCGGGGGCCACCACACATTCAAGAAAAATCTTGCTCAATAATACCGCAATTTTTTCATCCACCAAACCATTAACCGCAATGATTCCTCCAAAAACCGAAACTGGATCGGCAGCTAAAGCCTTCTCCACGACTTCAGTGAGATCTTCTCCCAAGGCGACGCCACATGGATTTAAATGTTTTACGGCCACACAGGAAGGCTTTGAAAACAATTGCAGCGTAGAAATCGTCGCGTCCAAATCTAGAAGGTTATTATAAGAAAGCTGCTTACCCTGAATAATCTGCGCCTGGTGAATTCCATGAGACTGTAGCGAATTTGAATACCAATACGCTTTTTGATGAGGGTTTTCTCCATAACGTAATTCCGAGACCAAACGACCTCCCGCTGAAAATTGAGAATGTGTTAATGGATCATCCAAAGTTCCAGCAATAACCAGGTCATAGTGAGCCGTGTGCCTAAACACTTTTGCCGCCAAACACTTTCTCATTTTCACATCAGATCCCTTGAGAGCTGCTTCATAATCATTTGGATCACAAATAACGGTGATCCTTTCAAAGCTTTTAGCCGCGGCTCTTAAAAAACTTGGACCACCGATATCGATATACTCGATCAACTCCGATTCAGATTTATTTTCTTTCTTTGCCGATTCAAAGGGATATAGATTTCCCACCACCAAATCAAAGACGTTGACCTTAAACTGATCTAAGGTCTTCTGATCTTCAACATGGCCTAGTCTAGCCAATAAGCCCATATGAACTTTAGGATGAAGAGTTTTTACCCTTCCGTCCATCACCTCTGGAAAATCTGTAACCTCAGACACGTCGACAACAGCAACACCGTGATCTCTCAGGTACTTCGCCGTTCCCCCTGTAGAGACAATGCTTGTTCCTTCGTCAGCAAGAGGTTTAATGAATTCTATAAGACCCGATTTGTCAGATACGCTGACTAAAGCACGATTGTATTTCATGAGCACTTCCTGTTACGTTTAAAGTCCAGCTTTGGTGGCTAAAACTTTTAAATCATCATTCGTCAAGAAGAGGCCCGCTCCAATAAATGAACTCATGTTATTTGGATCAGTCACGTCATCAGCCCCTCCAATGACATACACACCATTCCAAATATTGTATCTTATAAAAGATTTCAAATGAAAATCTTCAAAATCATAGGCTTCTACCGAGAAGCGTAATTTATTTCGCAACATCATATAATCGAAACCAAATCCACCCGTACTCTCTATTAACCCACCTTTTAAAGTAAAGTTATAAAAGTTTTTTGCAAATAAGGCTGTAAACTTAATTGCACTTTTATCTGTTTTTGTTTCTACGATATCCGAAGTCGTAGTTCCTGTTTGATTTGTTTCTGTAACACTCGTTACGCCCCTAGGGTCATCAACAATTTGTATATCATAGTACCGATCTAACCCAGGCTGAATTCTCACTCCCAAATAAGATTTACTTAATCCCGGAGTCATCAAGGCCTCGGTATGAAAATCTATACTTGTTTCCATTTTAGTCGCACCACCCAAGAATTCATTCACATTGTCCACAGCGGTATTAATTTTCTCGACTGTATCATCTTCGTTAATAAGTCTGCCAATCGTCCCTTTTCCGTTATTAATTTTCTCAGTAACTTCTTCTATATTTTTTAAAGACGTATCTATCCTTTTTAGGCTATTGACCGCATTTTGCCATGCCGCTCTAAAGCCCTCATCCGTTTCGTCGTTCACCAATTCATCTATGGTTTTTGTAATCGATTCCACGCGAGTCACAATATTATTAATTTTTTCTTTATTGTCTCCCGTAATTTCAGAGATATCTTTGGTCAGCTTTTCAATATTTTTTACGATTCTTCCTAAAGGAGTCGTCGAATCTCCATCTCCCGTAGTCGCTTTGTTTAAATTGTCAGCTACAGTTTTAAGCGAATCAGCGATATCGCCAACTTTGTTGAGAACATCATCTAACGATCCCGTATTTTTTATATTCTCAATTTTATCGCCGTCTTTTAAAATTCTATCAGAGGCGACCCCTTGATGCATTTCAATGTGTTTGTCGCCCAAAATTCCATCAGCTTTAACCTCTATGTAACCAGAAGATGTTATTTTCACCTTATCTTTTACGAAAATCCAAACTCGTGCGTGGCCATCTTCTAGCTCAATTTTATCAATAAACCCTACTTTAATTCCCGCCATCCTAATGGCGCTTTTTTCGATCAAGCCACTAGCGTCTTTCATATCAATATGAAATTCATTGTAGGATTGAAACATACCAGGACCCTTAGAAACCTTTAAGGTCATCGATCCAATAATCGCAGCTATTGCCACAACCATTAATCCAACTTTTGCTTCTACCGTACCAAACATTTACCTACGCATCCCTTTATCTACAAATAACCTAATAAATTCATGATCAGAGTTTAAAAAATCATCTGCCGTCCCCGATTTTAGCACCTTACCTTCATGCAACATTACAATCTTATCGGCCAATCTAAACGCAGCTGAAAGATCGTGGGAAATAACTATGGAAGTTGCCTTATCCCCTTGTTTATGGTGAGTTTCATAGATCAAATTATCAACCATTTCTGTTAAAATTGGGTCTAGTCCCGTTGTTGGCTCATCATAGAGAAGAATTTCTGGTTCTAGGGCGAGGGCTCTAGCCAACCCCACCCGCTTTCTCATTCCTCCACTAATTTCTGAAGGAAGTTTATCAAAATGCCTAGGGTCTAGACCTGAATCAACAAGTTTTTGACTAGCGATTGTTTTCATTTGGTCTCGGCTCAAATCTTTTCTATGTTCAATAAGAGGAAACATCGCGTTTTCGATGGCTGTCATATCATCAAACAATGCCGCATGCTGAAACAACACTCCAAACTTTTTTCTAAGTTGAGCTTTCTCTAGGCCAGACATCTTTTCATAATAGTGATCCAATACACATATAGAACCCAATGTTGGCTCAAGCAATCCTAGAATATGTTTTAACAAAACACTTTTTCCAGTTCCACTATATCCGATAATCACCGTAATAGTTCCTCGCGGAATAGAAAGATCTATTCCATTTAAAACAAAGTGCTTTCCATTGTCGAAAGTCTTTTTAAGGTTTTTTATTTCAACGGCTTCGCTCATTACTACCACTGATCCACAAGAGAAAAATACATTCGAATCACATTTGAAGTAAAAAAGTTAAAAATAATAATCATCACCATGCTATAAACCACACCCTTATTGGTGGAGTCACCAACTCCTTTAGCTCCTCCACCAGTATAAAAACCAGTTTTTGTGCAAATCACTGAAAAGGTGAGACCAAATATAGCGGCTTTAATTAAACCCTCAATAATAGACCGAGGCTGAATCCAATTGTAAATTTTATCCCAAAAAATAGCTTTATCGAGTTCAAGAACTGATGTGCAAATAAATTCAGCACTGTTAATGGCTACGAAATCAAACACACCACAAAGTAATGGCAACGAAATCAAAGCCGCTAAAATTCTTGGAGAAACCAAGTATTGAATAGGATCAACTCCCATTACTTCTAGGGCATCGATTTGCTCAGAAACTCTCATCGTCCCGATCTGGGCTGTCATGGCCCCGCCCGCTCGTGCAGCCACAATTAAGCCCGTCAAAACTGGTGCTAATTCTTTGTATATACCCAAGGCGACTGTTGGTCCCACCAGATTAGTCGCATTCACCAAACTAAATCCCATATAAATTTGATAGGCTAAAGCCAATCCTGTAAAACTTCCTGTAAGCATAATAATAAGAATAGATTGGTTTCCAACAAATTCCATATGGATGATTAAGTCTTTAATTCTTTTGGGGGGTACAAAAAATAAACGAATAGCTTGGTATGCAAACAAAAAAGTTCTTCCGGTCTCTAAAATAGCCATGACTATTAAATTACCAATTCGATGAAAAATATTTTGAATGCTCTCAGCCAATTAAGGTCCTTTGATGAAATTGCTCTAACTATAAACTCTAGGCACCCTGACACCAACACGTGACATTATATCATAACTATTTGTGCCGGCATTTTCAGCAACATTTGTAATATCTGCACTCCCGTAGAGGTTTTCACCAAAAAGCAAGACTTCTTCTCCTATTAAGTTCTCGGCTTCAGACCGGCTTTGGACTATGTCACCCAAGTCTACCATCAAATAGTCCATACAAACGGCACCTACCAATTTCACTTTGTGGCCCTTAATTAAAAATTCAATTTTAGAAGACAGCTGTCTAAATACTCCATCAGCATAACCAATGGCAACCACTCCAATAAATGTGTCTCTCGCTGGACGCCAAGTGTGTCCATAGCTCACGCCCTGTCCTTTGTTTACTTTTTGAATTTTAATCAACTGTGAAATCAGACTCATTACAGGTTTTGGCTTAAAGATTTGTGGAGAAAAGGTATTAACTCCATACATAAGCAAGCCTGGCCTTACACCATACTCCTTATAGTTTTCAATACCTTGATCAAGTGCGCCCATAAAACCAGCACTATTCAGAGCGTGTAAGTGAAAATCAGAGGAGCTAAATCTACTCCGAATACTCGAAATTTCTTTGAGTTGCGACTTGGCAAAACTGTTTTCTTCAGAAAAATCCTCTGCAGTAGCTAAATGCGTACAAATCCCCATCAATCTAATTTGAGGATTATTTTCTAAAAGTTTTAAAATCGTCGAAGAGTCTTCATTGACCACTCCAAGTCGCTGCATGCCCGTATTAAACATCAAATGAATAGATATTTGTTCTTTTAATTTCGACAAAAGAATTAGATCATCCAAAGAGCCCACTATGGGAGTTAGTCGTAACTCTTTACATACACGAAGAGATTCCTGGGTAAAAGTAGAAAAAACATAGATATCCTCTTGTTGAAAACCATTCTCCCTAAGCTCAACAGCCTCTTCAACCAATGCGACTCCAAAACGTCTAATATTCACATCTCTCAAAGCAGAAGCCACTGGAATAACACCACATCCATAAGCATTTGCCTTAATCATAGGACATAAAAACTGATCCGAAGACAAATGGCTACGAATGAACTCAATATTATATTTTAAATGCAGCAAATTAATTTTTGCGAAAGTTTGTCGAAACAATGTTTCTCCCGATAAAGTTACGGATTCTTTTTATTCTTCTGAGACTGAAAAGTCAGGTGTAAAATGCTCTCCCACTGATGCCAAACAGATTTTATTCGGACCAACCTTTTTAATTTGATACAGGGCCTCATCACAAGACTCAAATAATTCGTCGGCATCACTAGATAACGATGGGTATTCACTCACACCCACCGAGATAGTTACCTTGGGAGCTTCATAGATTGTTTCTGAAAAATTTGCAGAACTAATCAACTTTCGTAGCCGTTCTGCCTTGATCGTGGCCCCCTGTTGATTAGTATGCGGTAGCAACAATCCAAAATCAAAATTTCCTACTCGACCTACAATATCATTGGTACGACTATTTTTTTGTAACAAGTTTGCTATAGATCGAATCAGGAACTCCGAGTCTTCACGTCCCCGGTCTTTTTCAAAGCTATCCAGATTATCGATACTTGCAATTAAAAAAGAAACTGGCAGCCTGAGGCGACGAGACCTTGAAATTTCTTCAGCCAATCTATTTAGAAAAGCCTGTTTATTGAGAACAGAAGTGCTTTCATCTAAAACATTTAACTTATGTAGTTTTTTTAAAATTTGAACCTTTGAAATAACATTCTCAAAAATCCGTCGCTTTATTTTAAGATTCGGATCTAAATCATCTATGCCCTCATGATCAAAAACAATGATCATCCCTAAAACTTGATTATTAGCTTCAATAATTTTAGGGATAAACTTAGTCACTGAAAAAACTGTTTTCACCAACTCTCGCAACCGAGTTAACCCTTTTGGATTTTGAATCGCTTCAATTGCTCCACCAGGCTCATTCTTTAAATCTATCCCTAACCCTTTCACCTTCATCAAATTTACATTTACACTTTGTGTAGCTAGCAGCGTTTTATGGTTTTCAATATATTTAAAAAATACAGCCTTGCAATCTCCCAAACTTTTAACAATTGCTTTCATGTAGATGTCTAATGCTTCTTCAAAAGTAGATACATGATTGATTTCTTCGGACCAGTTTTTAAGGTCTTTTTGCCAATTCGAAAAACCAGCCTCAGTGACCTCACGAGATCGAATTTTTTTTAAATCATCTTCTAACTGCTCAGCTCTGTATAAGTTATAATCATGTGACAGCGCTCGATCAATGGACTTTAACAATTCCTGCTCAAAAGCGATAGGAAATCTCAAACAATCATATATTAAATCAGAACTAAGGCTCACAGCTTCTGGATAATGAGTCATTGAACTGACCACCACAATATGTGTCTCTGGAGAAATGTGCTTAAAGATGGTTAAATCGGCGACACATCCTGATTCGAAGTAAAATAAAAGAATATGAGGTGGATTCGTTTGAAATTCTTTTTTTAAGACCTCTAAATCATCAAATTTCTTATAATTAATGCCTGCACCAAACAAAATTTTATTTATCTGTGCCA
>JAGRAA010000168.1 GCA_020435185.1 Bdellovibrionales bacterium
TAACTGTGTTGGTGAACTTTTCTTTAGTTGATCGTTGGTTATCGAAAAAATTCTTGTATTTTAAGGATTTTGAGCGAAATCTCATTACCCAATTTATAAAAAAAGAAAAGAAACGTGGGGCGCTCTATGATTTTTGGAAAAAAGCCGTGCTATCTGATTTTAGAGATGAGGATTTAAAAAAAGAATATGCTCTTTTGATAAAACATCAAAAAAGAAATGATATTGCCCCTGATTTTTTAGCATTAACCGTCCCAATTTTGTATAAATCAAGTCCTTTAAGTTCTAGCGCAGATGAAAATCAAATTGGCTATAAAACAGAAATAAAAAGCAAAAATGAAAAATCGTCAATCCCAAAGAAAAAAAGCTTTGAAAACGAAGAGCTAAATCCGGTGATTCACTCTTTTGAGAAATTAGAAACTGCAGATAAATATGAAGGTGGAAGAAAATTTGATAGTGGTAGTGACGAGTTAGAAGATCATGCTGAAGCGCTCGATGAAATTGATTTATCGACAGTAACTACCGATGGAGAACCTGCTCAATCAATATATTCCTCGGAGGGATTTGAGATGATCAGTTCTGTCGAAGAAATTGAGCTACAAGTAAGAACAAACGAATACATATACGATGAATGGAATGAGAAAAAAGGGGTTTACTTAGAGAATTATTGTCGGTTACACGTGGATAGAATAAAAGAAGAGGGAGTAGATCTATACAGTGATTTCATAGAAAACAAGTACCGTAAACAGCAAATTTATTGGGTTAATAAATTTAAAAAATTTTTTAACAAACCTAGTTGGATAAAAAATCAAATTGACGGAACAGAAATCAATATCGATGCATGGAGTAGATTTAGATCAGATTTAATTGCTGGATCTTCATCTAATGCTCTCTTTTATGACATAAAAAAACCAAATCAGTTGGACTATTCCTTTGCTGTTTTATTTGATCAATCGTTATCTACAGATTCTTGGGTAGAAAATTATCGCGTTCTAGATACGTTTAAAGAAAGTTTGTCCTTAATGTCACAAATATTCATTGAAGTAAATTTAGTGGATGTATTGGTAGCGAGTGCTCATAGTGCGACTCGAAAAAGTTGTTACTTGCATATATACAAGGACTTTAAAGATGATTGGGATGGTGTTGTTAATAAAGTTTCAAAAGTTGAACCTCGAGGTTATACTCGCCTTGGGCCAGCACTGCGGCATCTAAAATATGTGTTAATGCAAAAGAAGGCACGAAAAAAAATATTATTTATAATGACCGATGGAAAAATGACAGACTTAGATGTTTATGAGGGACATAGAGGGATTCATGACATCAAGAAAGCAGTTTTAGAATGTCAGCAATTGAGTATAAATGTAATCGCAGTTACACTGGATAAGAAAGCACAGCCATACCTTAAACAAATGTTTCCACATTTTAAAGTTTTTAAGCATCCAAGTGAATTTATGGAGTTGTTTTTTTCTCTGATTAAAGAATTAAAATAGAGTTACTCAAGTGATTCTAAAATATGATACCGCTCATACAATTCTTTCTCAGGCTTAGATTGGCAGTAGATTTTTAGCTTTTCTAAAAGGTCAGATCTTGACTCAAAAAAAATCGGAAACTGGCTTTTATAACACTCTGAGGCTTGGATTTTTTTATTTAACAAGCCTTGGTCTAGATAAAGTAATTTTTCGATAAATTTTAAATTTATAAATTTTTTTGGAGACAGAGAATCTAGATGAAAATTAATCATTCCTCTAAGATAGGAGTTAATAAATGGCTTAAAGAGAATTCTTAAAGGTAGAGAATATGAATTTATCATATTAGTTTTATGATAACTTAATATTATTCTTTTAATGCTATTTTCCAGATCTTTCTTTGATAACGGCATTTTGTTTTGAAGTTGATGGAGCCTCATCTCAGAGGCTCCATCTAAAAGACAATAAGGGTTGTCTTCGTAAAATAGAATATTCTTATCTTTAAAAAATTTATGACATTCGTAAGCTATGAGATGATCAATGTGCCAACCAATCCCTAGCGGAAAATAAATTTTATTAAATTCGGTATTCTTTAGTTTTTCTTTAATTTGTCTTGCTATATGTTCTATGTGGTCAGATTCATTCTCTATATCTGATTTAAAGACCTTGCCTATGGAGTTATGCTTTTTTCCTCTGATGAGAGCGTCGGCTTCATCTAAAAGCATAATGTCATAGTTTAATATTTTTGCCGCACAAAGCTCTTCTTCAATGCGTTGCTGATCTGAGATCAAGTTGTTATTCACAGATAAGGTCTTATTAAATAAGGTGATAACCAAGACCTCTCCTTTTTTTCTCTCCTCTATTATGCTTGCGGAACAAGAGAATCCTACGTCATCAAGATGAGGAGAGATATACACGGCTTGGTATTTGCTTTTAGACGACATTTTGAACCTGTCTATAGTGATCGATCATTTTATTAATAATTGAATTTGTATTATAGGCTTTAGATTTATCATAACTGACAGATCTCATATTATTTAACTCTCCTTGATTATCGTAACAATACGTCAGATATTGCACAAGTTCGTTTGAATTATCGATATCAAATAAAAATCCATTTTTACCTTGAGAGACAAACTCTGTGGCAGAAACAAGTTGTCTATTGAGTAGTAAAGGTAATCCGAAGGTCATTGCCTCTAGACAGACTAAGCTGAACGTTTCAAGTTTAGAGGGGAGTACAAAAACATCCGCTTTTTTGTAAAGTTCGCTCAATTGAGAGTGATTGAGATGTCCCCAAAATTTAACTTGATTAGCCACTCCTAATCTGGTTGCGTGCTCAAGAAGATCTTTCTTTAATGGTCCGTCTCCAGCAATCCACAGCTGTACATTTTTTTTCGATTCAGAAAGTTTTCCGAAGGCCTCAATTAAGAGTTGAATATTTTTCTCAGTAGCAAGTCTTCCTGAATAGAGAATAGTAAAGTTTTCTTGCTTCAAATGGCTTTTGTTTTCTGAAAAATCCTCCATTTTAAAAAAATTAGAGATATGAATAGAATTTATTTGAGGATATTTGAGTTTAAATTGGTCTAATAGTTTACTTGACGGTATAAATAAAAACTTCATTTTTTCAAGAAACTGAATTTGTTTTTTTAGAATTAAAGATTTAAAAGGCTTCATAAAAAGAGGTTGTGTGATTACATCAACACTGAAATGATAAGTTGATATTTGAGGAAGTTGAAGTTTGTCTGCCGCAAAAAAAGCTTGGACCATCAAAAAACTGGTGTAATGATGGTGAACGATTTGAATTTTTTCTTTCAAAAGGATTTTTTTGATTTCGGATTGAGTGGGGAGAGCTTGTGGAAATCCCTGGATAGTTAACGTTCGAAATCTGTAGACTTTGACTCCGTTGATAATTTCAAACTCGCTTTTATGATTTTTGTTTTTACTCGTTAAAACGGTGACATTAAATCCTCGCGCAATGAGCTCGGAGGCCAATTGATTTAAATGTACTCCTACTCCGGTTTTGGCTGGAAAGAAATCATCAGAGATTAAGGCTATATTGGTTTTAATAGATCTCATGGCATCCTCCTTATATACCTAGGCTATCATCTAGGTTCTCCTCATAA
>JAGRAA010000169.1:0-10245 GCA_020435185.1 Bdellovibrionales bacterium
AGGATCTTTGTTTTTATTGATAGCGCTGTTTAACGGTTCAAAAAAAGTATATTGGGGAAGTTGGGGGTTGTTGCTACTGGCTTTTACCTTTCATACTTTAGGGTTTTTGTTAAGAATATATATAGTCGGACGTCCTCCGGTTTCAAATATGTATGAAACCGTGGTCTGGGTTCCTTGGGGAGCTATGGTTTTTGCGTTTATTATGGAAATCAAAAATAAGAATCGAATAATACTTTTAATGGCTAGTCTTTCAGCGATGTTGTGTTTGATTTTAACGAATGTTGCTCCCACAGTGCTTGATGCTTCTCTTCATCCTTTAGAGCCTGTGTTAAGAAGTACATTTTGGCTGACGACTCATGTTCTTATGATCACCATTAGCTATGGAGCGTTCTTATTGGCTTGGGGGCTTGGGAATTTAATTTTAGTGTTAACTCTCCTCGGAGAGAATAAGAACAAGAAGATGATCAAAGAATCAGCAAAAGCTATATATGGAGCTTTAAAGATAGGTGCTGTTTTATTAGCCGGGGGAATTATTCTCGGAGGAGTTTGGGCTGATTATTCTTGGGGGAGATTTTGGGGTTGGGATCCAAAAGAAACCTGGGCGTTGATTGCGCTGCTTGGTTATTTGGCTATTTTGCATGCAAAAATTGTGGGTTGGGTTCGTGATTTTGGATTAGGAGTCACGGCAGTGGTTGCGTTCTCTTTGGTGATCATGGCTTGGTATGGTGTAAATTTTATTTTGGGAGCGGGTTTACACGCCTACGGTTTTGGAACAGGTGGTGTTGAGTATGTGGTTGGAGCAACAGTTTTAGAACTTTTGTTTGCTTTATACGTTGTAATTGTGCGTCAAGGTTCTTTGAAGAAGGGGTGATATCAGTTGATTTTCACTCATTAAGTTTTTATAAACACAATAAAGAGATTTTATAATAATAGAGAAACAACTTAGATAACTTCGTAGAATGTAGGTACATATGCCCAAAAAGATAGTTGGCGCCATTGTAGCGTTAATAATCGTCGTCGGTCTCCCCACTTTTGTTTATTTGTTGACCTCAAATAAATTAAAAATCGGATACAATACAGGATATATGCCAGAGCAACCCATCCCTTTTTCTCATGAACTTCATGCTGGAACAAATAAGATGGATTGTAAATACTGTCATACCACTTCAGAGGTTAGTCGCCATGCTTCTGTCCCTAGTTTAAATATCTGTTTAAACTGTCATCTTGTTGTAAAAGCGGATAGTCCTTGGATTCAGCAAATTCAAGAAAAGGGAATGAGTGGAGAATCTATTCCTTGGAAAAAAGTCCATCTCTTACCGGATCATGTTAAATTTAACCATTCTGCCCACGTAAACAAGGGAAAAACTTGTCAAACCTGTCATGGTCCAGTTGAGACTATGCCTGTGGTCTATCAATATAATGATTTATCAATGGGCTGGTGTGTGAACTGTCATCGTCAACCTGAGAATAACGCCCCTATTACCTGTGGGACCTGTCACTACTAAGTATGAGATAGAGATTAACGTTTGAGTAAAGGCTTCAAATGGAAAATACAGATACAAAAAATCAAGAATCTAAACAAGACAACCCGAAGTATTGGCTCTCTTTAGAGCAATGGAGAAATGATCCTGAGTTTAAAAAACTTGCGGAGAACGAATTTCTTTCTAGTCCCTTAGGTGAAAAAGAAGATGGATGGGCAAGAAGAGAGTTTTTGAAGTTAATGACGGCAAGTGTGGCCCTGACTAGTTTTGGATGTATACGACGTCCTGTGCAAAAAATAGTTCCTTATGCAAACCGACCCGAAGAGATCATTCCTGGTCTGGCTAATTATTACTCATCTAGTTTTACGTTGGGTAGTGAAGCCTTTGGATTGGTTGTTAAAACTAGAGAAGGTCGTCCAATCAAAGTAGAGGGGAACCCTGATTTTCCAGGAAATGCTCATGGTCTATCAGCGCGTGCTCATGGGTATTTATTGAGCCTCTATGATCCTGATCGATTGACGGCACCAAAGAAGCTTTTGGTTAATGATAAAAAAACAAATTATGATGCTATTGAAATTGACTATGCCACCTTAGATAAAGAGGTGATTGAGCTTTTAAGAAAAGGCAATGTTGGTCTTCTCACGAGCTCGATAATTTCTCCGTCCACTCAGGCTGTTGTTGATGAATTTCAACGTGCTTTCGGAGTTAAGCACTATTCAGTAGATGGTGTGGACTATAGTAGTATTCGACAAGCGGGCAGAAAAAGCTATGGAGAGGGTGCGCTCCCCAGGTATCGATTTGATAAAGCTAAAATGATTCTTAGTATTGGCTCAGACTTTTTAGGTGCAGATGTCGATGCTACTGAAAATATGATGCTGTTCTCTAAAGGAAGAAATCCAGATCAAGGAATGAATAAGTTAGTAGTCTTTGAATCTATGTTGAGTCTTACTGGATCAAATGCCGATTCAAGAATGCGAATCAAACCTTCAGAGCGTTTAGATGTTGTTTTGGGGCTTTTAAATGAAATCATCATTAAGCAAGGAAAGAGCCAGTATGCACATGATAGTAGTATTCAATCTCTACTGAAGAGCTATGGAGATGTGGCGAAAACATTGAATGTTGATCCTGAATTATTTTCTGAAGTGGCTAAGGATCTTTGGGATAATAGAGGGCAGTCTCTTGTGGTAGCCGGCTATGATTCAGTAGATGCGGTTGCTGTTCAAATCGCAGTAAATCTTTTAAATTCTGCTTTAGAAAATGATGGCGCAACCGTAGATCATAAAAAATCTGCTCATAAAGGTTTTCAGGGATCATTGTCGAACCTTAAAGATTTGGCAAAAGACGTAAATTCAGGTCAAGTCAAGACATTGATTATAGCCGATACTAATCCTGGATATAGCTTTGGCCAGCAGTCTCTCTTTCGCTCGCTCATTCAAAAGGTAAGCAATGCCATATATGTTGGTGATCGAATTGATGAAACGGGGCGATCTTGTCAGTATGTGATTCCAGCTTCTCATAATATGGAAGAATGGAATGATGTTGAACCTAAAGAAGGCTTGTTCTTGATTCAGCAACCGACGATCCAACCATTATATAATTCTCGTTCGTTAGGATCTACATTATTGCAATGGTTAAAAGGAGCAGGGAAAGGGTCTAGTGCTGTAGCTGGAGCGAATACTTGGTATGATTACTTGCAGACCGTATGGAAAAATAAAGTTTATGCTGCAAATCGTGGGCTCGCTCGAGGAAGTTTTGATGATTTTTGGTATGAACTATTGCAAAAAGGTTTTTTTGAAACGGAGTCTTCAAGAGATAGTCGTCAGCGCGCTAGAAGTTTTAATAAAGCAGCTTTAAGCGAGGTTGAAAAAGTTGCTTTTGGCAGTAAAGAAAGCGGAGACTTCGAGTTAGAAGTTTACCGAACAGTGGGGCTAAGTGATGGTAGCCTCGCTAACGTTTCATGGTTGCAGGAGTTTCCTGATCCTGTAACGAAAATTTGTTGGGATAATTATATTAACGTTTCCCCTAAAAATGCTGAAGAGCTTCGATTGAAAGAAGGTCAGATGGCTAGAATTAAATGGGGAGAGGCCGTTGTGGAAGCTCCCATTCATATTCAGCCAGGTATACATGACAATGTCCTCGCTATTGCTACTGGTTATGGACGCACACGTGCTGGTCAGGTGGCCAACGGTGTGGGTGTTGATGTCAGTGCCTTAGCTGACCATAACGGTACCCATATTGTAGGAAGTGGACATGTTGTGGAGTTTGAACCGTTGGCCCATTCTATGGAACTCGCTTGCCCTCAAGGGCACCATACTATGGAAGGTCGCCAAATTATAGTTGAGGCGACCTTAGAGCAGTATCAAAGAAATAAATCGGCTAATATTCATAAGCATAAAATTTTTAGTTTATGGAACAAGCATGAATACAAGGGTATTAAATGGTCTATGGCCATAGATTTATCCAAGTGTACAGGTTGCTCTGCATGCGTAGTGGCTTGTCAGTCAGAAAATAATATTCCTGTTGTTGGGAAAAAATATGTCATTCAAGGGCGTATTATGCAGTGGATCCGATTAGATCGCTACTACTCTGGTTCCCCAGAAAATCCAGACGTTCTATTTATGCCCGTTATGTGTCAACATTGTGATAATGCTCCCTGTGAAACAGTATGTCCTGTCGCGGCCACTGTTCACAATAATGAAGGTCTCAATGATATGATCTACAATCGATGTGTGGGAACTCGGTATTGTGCCAACAACTGTCCGTATAAAGTGAGACGCTTTAACTGGTTTGATTACACCGGAATAAAAAAGCCTCTTAATATGGCTATGAATCCCGAAGTGAGTCAGCGGGCAAGAGGAGTCATGGAGAAGTGCTCATTTTGTAAGTCTAGAATTAAATCGGCACAGATGACGGCTAAAAATGAAGGTCGACCTCTTAAAGAAGGCGAGGTTAAAACGGCTTGTCAGGAGTCTTGTCCTACTCAAGCTATTTATTTTGGGGATATCAACGATAAAAACTCTGAAGTTTATCGTCAATTTCATAAAGAAAACTCATACAAATTGCTTGAAGAGCTCAATGCTGTTCCTGCAGTGGCTTATCAAACAAAAATACGAAACGCGCATCACCTTAAGGGAGCCAGTGGACATGAAAATGAGCAAGGCCAAGAAAATGGAGGGCATCACTAATGCTTAAACGAGAGCCCTTAATTAGCGAAAAAAAGACATTAAAAGAAATCACAGATGATATTTGCTCATTAGTTGAACGACCTCCTGGTAGAGGTTGGTTGGGAGCGATGCTTTCAGCTAATGTCCTGTTTATTTTTTATATCTGTGTAATGGCAGCCATAGTGACCACAGGTATGGGGTTGATGGGTATCAACTCTCCAGTGGGCTGGGGAACCGATATCATTACCTTTGTTTTCTGGATTGGTATTGGCCATGCGGGAACTTTGATTTCGGCTATTTTGTTTTTGTTTAGGCAAAAATGGAGAACTTCAATTGCTAGAACTGCCGAAGCCATGACTGTTTTTGCTGTTATGACGGCGGGTTTGTTTCCGATTCTGCACACGGGGAGACCATGGTTGGCTTATTGGTTGTTACCTTACCCGAACCAAAGAGGCCCTCTTTGGGTGAATTTTAGATCTCCACTTTTGTGGGACGTATTTGCTGTATCGACCTATGCGACGGTTTCCATTGTATTTTGGTATGTCGGCTTAGTTCCCGATTTGGCCACCTTGAGAGATCGCGCTAAGAACAAAGTTCGTAAAGCGGTGTACGGTATTCTTTCGATGGGTTGGAGAGGAAGTGCTCGACACTGGAACAACTATGAAATGGTATATATGCTGCTTGCAGGTTTGGCGACACCTCTAGTTCTTTCTGTTCATAGTATAGTTTCCTTCGACTTTGCTGTGGCAAATTTACCTGGGTGGCACACCACTATCTTTCCTCCTTATTTCGTAGCGGGTGCGATTTTTTCTGGATTTGGAATGGTTGTTACTCTCATGGTTATTTTTAGAGAGGTTGTCCCTGTTTTTAAACATTATATTACTCTTAATCACATGGAGAATATGAACAAGATCATCATGTTGACGGGTATGCTTGTTGGATATGCCTATGGTTCAGAGTTTTTTATCGCCTGGTATTCGGGTTCAGAGTATGAGGTTTTTGCATTTACAAACAGAGCTTTTGGTCCTTACTGGTGGTCTTATTGGATAATGGTGAGCTGTAACGTATTTATCCCTCAGGTATTTTGGTTCAAAAAAGTTCGACGAAGTATTCCAGCAATGTTCATTGTTTCAATTTTCGTGAATATAGGAATGTGGTTTGAGCGTTTTGTGATCACAGTGACATCTTTACATAGAGACTTTTTACCTTCTAGTTGGGGAATGTTTAAATTTACATTTTTCGATTTAGGAGCGATTTTTGGAAGTTTCGGGATGTTCTTTACATTATTTTTACTTTACACACGGGTGCTCCCTGCAGTCTCCATAGCTGAAGTGAAGCCAGTGATGAATGTGGGTCGAGAGGAGGACCATCATGGGTAATGCTTTTGAGAGTATCAATAAGGCTTTGAGGTCTCCGACAAAAAAAGTTGTAGCGGGAATTTGGTCGGAAGAAAAAAAATTGATCGAGGCCGCGAGAAAGGCGAAAGCGCAAGGGTATGATAAGCTAGACGCCATTAGCCCTTATCCTCTCCATGACATTGATGGAGTATTAGGTATACCTAGATCTTTTATCCCTTGGGTAACTTTTGTAATGGGTTTGTCTGGGTGTACATTTGGGGTTTGGTTTACTTGGTGGACTCATTCTGTAAACTGGCAACTTATTATTGGTGGAAAACCTTATTTTGCATTTCCTGCGTATATTCCTATTGTGTTTGAATGTACCATTTTATTTGGAGCGCTTAGTTCGGTAGCTGCAATGTTTTTTCTAAACGGATTGCCCTCGGTTGACCCGCCAGTTATTGATCCAGACTTAACAAGCCATAAATTTGCTCTTTATGTTCCTGAAGATGATAAGCAGTATGATGAAGAAAAATTGAAAAGTCTGTTTAAAGAATTGGGTGCAGAAGAAGTTAAAGTGGCGGAGTACTAAATATGAAAAGTAAGGTGTCCATAGATATGTTTATATTTCGAAAAATTTTATTTTCATTTGTTGTCACCGGTGTTTTGGTGGGATGTGGAGCTGGTAAGAACAAAACTAATGTGGAGTTAGTTACCGCGATGATGGATCAGGAATCTGTAAAATCGCAGGATTGGGATGCTTCAAAGCCTGGAGAAAGAGCAATGATGGTTCCTCCTGTAAACACTGTCCCTAGAGGTTTTAAGCCATACAAGTACCACCTTCAGGTTGATCTTGCGGAAAAGGAATTAGTAAATCCTCTTGCTAAGGATTTTAGTGCTGAGGTTCTAGCCACTGGAAAAGTCAAGTTTGAAATATACTGTGGTCTTTGTCATGGAGTTAAAGGCGATGGACAGGGTCAGATTGCCCAGTTTATGGCCGTCAAGCCACCTTCGTTTTTACAAGATAGATTGAAAAATGCAAAAGATGGTCGATTTTATCATGTTATTAGAGATGGGTATGGAGTAATGGGAAGTTATTCTCGTCAGATACTCAAAGATTCAGATCGTTGGTCTGTTGTAAATTATATTCGCACTTTACAGAAATAAGAAAGAGGATAAAGAGGTTTAAAATGGTAAGTCATAGTGGAGAATTAAACAGTGGAGAATTGAAGCCACCAGGAACTTTCGAGCTTACATCAAAAACAAAAGGAACATTAGCTGTGTTGATGTTCGTGGGATTGATTACTTTTATAGTCACTCTAGTGAATAACCCAAGTCGGGCATGGCATGCTTATCTTATTGGAATGTTCTATGTTATGTCCTTAAGTCTCGGAGGCTTTTTCTTCACAGCTATTCAGCATGTAACAAAAGCAGGGTGGAGCGTAAATATAAGAAGATTTTCAGAGGCTTTTATTAACTATTTACCGATTGGTGCGATAACGGCCGTTATATTTTTATTTGGAGCCCCTACGATTTATGATTGGTTAAATCCTGAGGTCGTTGCAAAAGATCATTTGTTGGCTCATAAAGCAAGTTACCTTAATCAGACTTTTTTTTATATTAGAATGGTTGCTTTTTTTGCTCTTTGGATTGTTTTAGGAAAGACAATGGTGGGGAATTCTGTAAAGCAAGATAAAACAGGTGATGTAAATTTAACTCATAAGAACGTAGCGGTTTCTGTATTTGCTCTCTTGGTTTTTGCTCTTACGTATTCTTTTTTCAGTGTGGATACAATGATGGCTTTAGAGGCTCATTGGTTTTCGACAATTTTCGGTGTTTATGCTTTTGCTGGATTATTTCAAAGTACCGTTGCTTTGATGATTTTGATTATTTTAAAGCTGATGTCCACTGGTCAATTAAAAGGCTATGTTACTGAAGATCATATTCATGATTTGGGAAAATTTTTATTCGCATTTACGGTTTTCTGGGCATATATCGCATTTTCTCAGTATATGCTAATATGGTATGCGAACTTGCCTGAGGAGTCTTTTTTCTTTCAAGATAGATCTGCGGGTCCATGGGCATGGGTCTCTATTTTTCTTATTCTATTTAAATTTGTGGTTCCATTCTTTGCTTTGCTTCCTCGATGGGCAAAAAGAACTCCTGGGCATTTGGCAATGGTATCTATTTTGATATTGATCATGCAGTTTGTAGATTTATTTTGGGTGGCTTACCCTCACTATGATCAAGACCATGTTGTCGTTCCTTGGATTGAAGTTCTTGTGTTGTTGGGCTTTTTAGCTCTGTTTTTATGGGCAACATTTCAGTTTCTCAAAAAGAACTCAATAGTTCCTTTGAAAGACCCAAGACAGCACGAATCTTTACATCATCACGTTGTTTATTGATTTTTAAAGGTACGGACACACTTTGGTGTCCATAGCGCGTTAATTAATGCACCATGGACACCAAAGTGTGTCCGTACCTATTTTGTCTTTACGCAGAATCGTGAGATTAAGGCAGATTTTTTTTAACAGCGACAAACTGAATGACTGAAGCTAAACCCTGGTGATAGGGGCCTTCGTTGAGATTAACTTCACATTCTTCAAATTTTTTAAAGCTTAAAGCTTCAAAAGCATTCAGATTCATAAGACTTTTTGTGCTATAAAGAAGTTCTATTTTTTGAGGGCCACCGGATAGGCGGCCGAGTTGTTGTTTGGAGTAAGCCTGAAATAAAAAAAGCCCCCCTGGTTTTAGTGACCGGCAGAGTTTTTCAAATATACTTTCGTACTCTTCTTCTCCGAAATGAACAAAAATTAAGGCCACAGCATCATAAAAATGAGTGGGGTAGTTATAGTCTTGAAGAGTGTCTACGGTAAAGTTAACAGCAACTCTTTTCTCTTTTGCGAGTTCTAAGGCTTTCTTTTGTGCAACGCTACTAAAATCAAAAGCTGAGGCCTTCCAGCCATTTTCAGCAGCAAAAGTGGAGTTTCGTCCCTCTCCATCAGCAGGAAACAAGATATGTCCGGGATGGTAGTCGATCAAGTGATCTCGAACAAAGGTATTAGCTTCTTTTCCGTAAACATAGGTTTCTGCGCGATAACGGTTGTCCCAAAAATTTTCCATACAGCTATCCTAACACGCCCTTAAAAAAGGAGAAAAAAAATTAACATTCTTTTTGGAAAATTGAGTTTTTGTCCAGTTCTTGGAGGTGCGATTAAAACTGGTCATAGGCTTGGGTCTTGTAAGAAAGTTAAGAAATGGGTAAAAATGAGGGTTTAGAAGGGAACTTTGTGTAATTTCATCTTTTTTTTGTTTTATCCTGAAGATGAATCGGGTATGATGACCAAATCTTCAATGGCGAATAGCCTTGTTAAGAAGAGTAAGAGTATTTTTGAGGGTTTAATAGTAATAATTCATGAATTCTAGAATAATGACATTATTGAGTAAAATAAATTTTTCTTGTTCTAAGCAAATGTATTCTTTATATAATTATATTTCGACGACCACCTTTTAATTTATGTCTATAAAAATTGTCCTTCCTGACCAAAGTATAAAAGAGTTTGATCATGCTCCAACCATTCTAGAAGTTGCGGAGAGTATCGGGAGTCGTTTGGCTAAAGACACCTTGGGCGGATTGATCAATGATAGTCGTGAACTGATGGATCTAAGAACTCAATTGAAGAATAGAGACCTTCTGAAGATTGTTACCGTTAATGACGAATTGGGTTTAGAAGTTATTCGTCATTCAGCAGCGCATGTGATGGCTCAGGCGGTTCAAGAACTTTGGCCACAAATAAAAGTAACCATAGGCCCTGTTATTGATAATGGTTTTTATTATGATTTTGATTCTGAAATTAAATTTTCTCCCGAAGATTTAGATAATATTGAAAAGAAAATGCTTGATATTGTTTCACGAAATCTCAAAGTCATCAGAGAAGACTGGCCTATCGATAAAGCTATTCAGACATTTCAAGAAATGGGAGAGCGATTTAAGGTTGAAATCATTGAGGACCTGAAAAATAAAGAAGGTCAGTCTACTGTGGGTATATATAAACAAGGAGACTGGTTTGATCTTTGTCGAGGTCCTCATGTGCAATACACTTCTCAAATAAAGGCATTGAAGGTTTTGTCGGTAGCTGGAGCCTATTGGAGAGGGGACGAAAATAAGGCTCAATTGCAACGAGTTTATGCGACGGCTTTTAATGATAAAAAAGCATTGAAAGAGCACCTTCATAATTTAGAAGAAGCAAAAAAGAGGGATCA
>JAGRAA010000169.1:10330-13622 GCA_020435185.1 Bdellovibrionales bacterium
TTATTTATAATGAATTGCAAAAATACATTAGAGATATGTATTTTAAGTATAAATATGATGAAGTCATTACCCCTCAACTTTTTGATGTAGAACTTTATCATAGATCGGGACATTATGAAAATTACAGGGAAAATATGTATTTTACTAAAATCGATGAAAGAGATTTTTCCTTTAAGCCTATGAACTGTCCTGGTCATTGCTTACTTTACTCTAGTGAAAGAAAGTCTTACAGAGATTTACCTTTTAGGGTTGCTGATTTTGGACGACTTCACAGGCATGAACGCAGTGGTGTTATGCATGGTTTAACTCGAGTAAGAACCTTCTGCCAAGATGATGCTCATATTTTTTGTACATTAGAACAGCTTCAGGATGAGATACAGAGTTTTATGAAACTATTAAATGAAGTGTATCACACTCTTGGGATGTTTGAATATAAGATCTATTTATCTACTCGTCCTGAAAAACGCATGGGGAGTGATGAAGTGTGGGATCGTGCGGAGGGAGCTTTAAAAAGCGCGTTGGAGAGGTTGAATTTAAATTATGAAATCAACGAAGGTGACGGCGCTTTTTATGGACCTAAATTAGATATAATGTTTGTTGATGCGATTAAAAGACCTTGGCAGCTGGGAACTCTTCAATGTGATTTTAATATGCCAGAATCTTTCGATTTGAAGTATACGGGAGAAGATAACAGTGAGCATAGGCCGGTTATGCTTCACAGGGCTATTTTAGGATCTTTAGAGCGCTTTATGGGAGTTTATATAGAACATACGGCTGGTCGACTTCCGACGTGGCTGTCTCCTGTTCAAGTGAGTATTCTCAATGTTACTGATGATCAAAAAAGCTACTGTGAGCAGTTAGAAAAGACTCTTAAGGAAAGAGGCTATAGAGTGTTCTTAGACACTAGAAATGAAAAATTAGGATTTAAAATAAGAGAGTCTCAACTAAATAAGATATCTTATATATTAGTGATCGGAGACAAAGAGAAAGAGAATCAATCGTTATCTGTAAGACTTCCAAATGGGAAAACTCTGTATGGTTTAACAATTGATGATTTCTTAAATGATTTGAGTCAAGAAATTGAAAATCGAGAATTAGAGTCCAGATTTAGTAACCGGGAGGTCAAAAATTAGCAAAAAAGGACGTGGAAACGAAAAGGGAAAAAAAGACAGTGGATATCGTATTAATAGTGAAGTACGAGCTTCCGAGGTAAGGCTTATTGGAGATGATGGAAAGCTTTTGGGTATCATGTCTTCTCGAGAGGCTTTACAGCAGGCAGAGGATAGAGGGTTGGATCTTATTGAAATCGCCCCAAATGCAAAGCCTCCAACTTGTAAGATTATGGATTATGGAAAGTGGAAGTACGAGAATAAGAAAAAACAAGTGGCTGCGAAGAAAAAACAAGTTGTTGTTAGTATTAAAGAGATTCAAGTTAGACCGAGAACCGAACAGCATGACTTAGACGTGAAGTTAAAGCGAGCCAGGGAGTTTTTACTTGATGGAAGTAAGGTCAAAGTAAATTTGAGATTTCATGGACGTGAAATGGCTCACCAAGAGATAGGGTTTGAACTTTTGCAAAAAATAACCAAAGATTTGTCGAACTTGGCTATAGCTGAGGTTGAGCCTAAAAAAGAGGGTCGTCAGCTTTTTACGCTTTTGGCTCCGGATCCGATAAAAATCAAGGAATATCAAGAGCTTAAAAAGAAGAATCCTAAATTAGATACAGAGCCGACGGCTGTATCGGAGTAGACATTTTTTGAATTTGGGAATTCATTATAAAACTTTAATAGGATTCCTTGTCAATTGAATGATTTTAACGTATATCTTGCAAAAATTAACGCTGAAGACGGCAAACAAGAGTTTTCGATGTTTTGAGGTAAAAACCTCGATATTTGGAAAATCGCCTTTTCAGAGGAGGATCAAATGAAACAAAAAACACACAGTGGTGCAAAAAAGCGCTTTCGTGTAAAGCCTAGTGGTAAAATAAAAAGAAAAAAACAGGGTATGAGACATATCCTTTCAAAACATTCATCTAAAAATAAAAGACATCTTGGTCAGCTCACCTATGTTCATTCAGCAAATGAGTATCAAGTTCAACGAATGCTGGTTTTATAAGGGAGTTAGCTGATGAGAGTAAAAAGAGGCTTTAAAGCAAGAAGAAGAAGAAATAAAGTTTTAAATAGAGCAAAAGGTTATTACGGAGCGAATAGCCGTTGTTACACAGTCGCGGTTGAAAAAAATGACAGAGCGTTGGTGTATGCTTATAGAGACCGAAAGGTTAAAAAGAGAGAGTTTCGTAAACTTTGGACTCAAAGAATTAATGCTGCCGCTAGATTAAATGGCACTACCTACTCTCGTTTGATGGGTGCATTAAATAAGTCTAAAATTCAATTAGATAGAAAAGTATTAGCTGATTTAGCTGTTCACGACAGTAGAGCTTTTGCTGAGATAGTCAAAACTGTTCTTCCCAATTAATCTTTGATTTAATTTTTGGGAGTGGAAATTGGAAATGGAACCACATGATTTTGCTTTCTTTGAAAAAAGAAAGCAGGATCACATATCGGCATCGTTAGATGAGAAGAATGAAGCAAAAGGGTTGAGCGGTCTTCAAGATGTGGTTCTTTATCATGATGCGCTTCCGGAAATAAATTTTGAAAACGTCGAGTTACAATCTAAAGTTTTTGGGCAAAGTCTAGAAACTCCATTTTTGGTTTCGTCCATGACAGCGGGCCACAGAGACTCATTGAAATTGAACACCCTAATCGCGAGATGTTGTTCTCGCATGGGATGGCTTATGGGCGTCGGTTCACAACGCCGAGAGCTGGACGATGAATCGGCATTGTCTGAGTGGAGAAAGTTAAAACAGGAAGTTCCAGAAGTCCGGCTAATGGGAAACATAGGCTTATCTCAATTGGCTCAAAGTTCTCAGCAGATTTATAAAATTCAAAAATTAGTCGATAATATGGAAGCCTTTGGGTTCTTTGTTCACACAAATCCCTTGCAGGAGTGTATTCAACCAGAGGGTACTCCTCAATTTGCTGATGGCATACGGTCTCTGACTGAGCTTTGTGATAGTCTGAATGTGCCTGTTGTCTTAAAAGAAACAGGTTGTGGTTTTTCAAAGAAGACATTGAACAAACTGAAAAATACTCCTTTGGCCGCTGTTGATGTGAGTGGTTTAGGCGGGACGCATTGGGGAAGAATCGAAGGTGATCGTTGCCAGAATCACGAGATTTTAGAGGAAACATCTAGAAGTTTTAAGGATTGGGGTGTATCTACCGTAGAATCAGTG
>JAGRAA010000169.1:13783-18381 GCA_020435185.1 Bdellovibrionales bacterium
TTGATGAAATTTATGGAGCGTATCCATTATGAATTAAAAGTGGCTCTTTTTTGTACAGGGAATAGCAGTATTCATGCAATGCAGAGTGAAAAGGTATGGGAATGGAAAAAAATATGAATCAACAGTACGCCGAACTTTTTAGTGGGTTTTCGAAGCTGGATCGAAAAGACAGAATGGCCCGATTGAAGCAACTCGGTGTCTTAGAAGAAGAAGATATTCAGTTGTTGAATCGTCGTGGTTCATTAGATGTGGAACTCGCCGAAAAATTTATTGAAAATGTCATAGGTTATTTTTATCTTCCGATGGGTGTTGCTGCTAATTTTGTTATAAACAATAAAGCCTATGCTATACCTATGGCCGTCGAGGAAACTTCTATTATCGCAGCGGCGAGTAAGACAGCTAAGTGGATAAGAGAAAAAGGCGAAATTACTACTCGAACAATAGGGCAAGAGATTATCGGTCAAATTCAATTGGCCAAGGTCAATGATTTTGAGAATTTTAGTCGAATTGTATTCAATGAAAAACAAAATTTTATTGAGGAGCTCAATCGAGAGGTCTGTCACGGGTTAGTAAGGCGTGGTGGAGGAGTGCGTGATCTACAAATAAGAAAGATACAGCGACCTGATGGTGGAATTATGGCCGTCATACATTTACTGGCTTGTACCTGTGATGCTATGGGAGCGAATATAATGAACCAAGCGGTGGAGTATTTAAAGATTCCGATAGAAAAATTAACTCATGAAAAAGTCACGATGTGTATTCTGTCAAATCTTGTGGATAGCAAAATTACTGAAGCGCGAGTTGAATTGAATGACGTAGAGCCTGAAATGGCGGAAAAAATTGAAGAGGCCTCTTTGTTTGCTGAATTGGATCCCTACCGAGCAGCCACTAACAATAAAGGTGTTTTAAATGGCATTGACCCTATATTGATTGCTACAGGTAATGATTGGAGAGCTGTTGAATCTGGTGTTCATGCCTATGCTGCTTCCTCTGGTCAATATAGATCGGTAACAAAGTGGAAGCGTGAAGGAGAGAAGCTCGTAGGGCTTTTTGAGGCGCCCATTGTTCTTGGCGTTGTAGGAGGAGTGACTAGGCTTCATCCCATGGCAAAAATGAGTTTGAAAATGATGAATATTAACTCTGCTGATGAGCTTTCAGAGGTATGTGCGGCGGTAGGATTAGTTCAAAATTTAGGGGCTATTAAGGCGTTGACTTCTGTGGGGATTATTGAAGGTCATATGAAATTGCATATCAAAAACCTAACCTTAGGGGCTGGGGCAGAAGAAAAAGAAATTCCTATTGTTCAAAAACGCCTAGAAGAAATACTCAGTTTGACCAGTAGAATATCTATGAGTAACGCCATTGATGTCTTGAAAGAACTAAGAGGTCAAAAAAATAAATCAAACCTTAAAGAGTCTGAGGTGCTTGGTTAATGCAATTTAATCTATCAGCTCCAAGTAAAACTTTTTTAGTGGGAGAATATTTGGCACTAGAAGGCGGACCTTCTTTAGTTGCGGCGACGGGCCCTAGATTTGGCTTATCAATCCTTGAAGTCGAGAGTCCTGAAAAAGTTAAAGTCGAAGGGATCTCTCCATTAAGTCCGGCAGGTAAGTGGATCAGAGATCACCAGGCCGACTTTTCTCGCCATAGCTTTGAGTTTTGTGATCCTCATAATGGAAAAGGCGGCTTTGGGGCCTCAACAGCGCAATTTTTATTTGTATTTGCCTGGTCTAAATTCTTAGAGTGTAAAAAAATCGACTTTGAGTCTTTAGATAAAATCCAAGAAATTTGGAGTTCTTACAGAGAGTACGGGACTTTGTCGGACACCCCGAAACCCAGTGGAGCGGATTTAATAGCACAGTTGGTGGGAGGAATTAGTTCTTTAGAATGGCACAATGATGAGATAACAGAACTTAAAACTTACTGTTGGGATTTTGAAGAGCAAAGTTTTTCTTTGTTTCGAACAGGGACAAAGGTGAGAACACATGAGCATCTTCGTGATTTAAAGGCGGGGTTAAAACCAGAATTAAAAGAGGCCCTTTTAAAGTCTTCATTAAAAGCTAAGAAAGCCCTATATGAAAGTGATGCTTTTAATTTTTTAATAGCGCTTCAAGAGTATTACAAAACATTGAATCAAAATCAGTTGGTTGCGCCTCATACTCAAGTGCTTGTAGATAATTTTTATCAATCAGAAAGTGTTTTAGGAGTAAAAGGTTGTGGGGCTTTGGGGGCGGATGTCCTTTTTGTTCTCTCTGAGTTAGAGAAAGCCAATAACGTTAAAGCGTTAGCTGGTGTTGTCGGATTAGAGCTTGTATCGACTTCAGAAGATATGTCTTCGGGATTGGAGTTGTCTATGTCCATGTCGGCGAAAAAGAATATCGATTTTAAATCTATTTCTGCTGAGGTTTGATGGGATGACTATGCTAAAAAATCAAGTGGAAATTTCATCGAAAGATCGTTGGTTGGCATCTGCACCTCCTAATATCGCCTTAATAAAGTATATGGGAAAGAAGCCGCAGTTGAGAAATGTACCCACGAATAGCTCTCTTTCTTATACTTTAGATCATTTGAGAACTTATGTAGAATTGGAAGTAGGGGATTTTTCAAAAGATGATTGGGTGTTATTGGAATCTAGTTTGCTTATGAACTTTGCTGTCGAGGATCAGTTATTTGGCTTGGAGCTGAGTGAAAAAGGAAAAATAAGATATTTAGAATTCTTTTCTTTTCTAAAAAAGAAAATGAACATTGATAATTATAATTTTATCGTCAGATCTAACAATAACTTTCCCGGAGATTGTGGCATTGCGAGTTCTGCGTCTAGTTTTGCAGCCTTAACAGTGGCTACCTATAGCGCCGCTAAGACTCTAAATCCTGAAATAGATCTTTCTCTTGACGACCTTGCCCATTTAAGTCGACAGGGCTCAGGAAGCAGTTGTCGTTCTTTTTATTCTCCTTGGACTCAATGGGAAGAGTCAGAAATTTATCAAATTGATTTTCCTTACAAGTCTTTGTTGCATCAAGTTTATGTGGTGGAAAGCGAAAAAAAGAACGTTTCTTCGTCTGAAGCTCATAAAAGAATTACCTCTTCACTTTTAAATCAAGGGAGAGAAGCTCGAGCAGAGGAAAGACTTAAAAATCTTTGCAGAAGTTTGAAACAACTAAGTTGGAAAGAAGCCTTTTGCATTGTTTGGGCTGAGTTTTGGGATATGCATGCTTTATTCGAGACAAGTCACCCACCGTTTGGTTATATGAGTAAGGGCTCATTAAGAGTTTTAACTTGCTTGAGAAAGCACTGGGAAGAATTTGATGATGGCCCTATTGTGACTATGGATGCTGGGCCTAATATTCACTGTCTTTACAGAGATGATCAACGAAAGATGGCTGAAAAGATTCAAAAGGAATTGAAAGATTTTTCTGTCTATAAAAATTATGAATAACTTTTTTGAGGGAATTGTTTGAAATGGTAAATTTAGAAAAAAGTTATGGGAAATGGATTTTATGTGGAGAACATTCTGTGCTTAGAGGTGTTCCTGCGTTGGCTTTTCCGGTCAATTCGCATTATTTGCAGGTCTCCTACGAATCTGGTCTTGAGGATTTACAGGTGAGTTGTCAGGGTCGAAGCTCTGATCAGATTAAGCTTGTCATTTGGGGCGTTCTTGATAAAGGGCTGGAAATTGCTAGAGCGAAAAGATCTGACTTAAAAGGGTATTTAAAGCTTGATAATTCATTGCCTATCGGAGCGGGAATGGGAGCTTCGGCAGCTCTTTGTGTAGCTGTAGGTAAATTCTTTTCACAGATAGGCCTAATCACAAAAGAAAAGGTCTATAGTTTTTCAAAAGAATTAGAGAATCTCTTTCATGGTGAAAGTAGTGGTGTCGATATTGCGGTATCTCTTGCTGGCAAGGGGATCAAATTTATTAAAGATTCTGGATTTAAAGAACTAGAAGTCAACTGGCGTCCGAAGTGGTTTTTGAGTTATAGTGGACAAATTGGAGTGACATCTGAATGTGTTCAAAAAGTGAAGACTTTAAAATTAAATCAGCCCGAAAAGTTCCATCAGATTGATAGTCAGATGAATGAGTCTGTAGTTCTTGCTGAGTCTGCCTTGAGGTTGAATGAAGAGGAAGGGTTAGAGCTTTTGGCAAAATCCATGGATTTGGCGAACAATTGCTTTAAGCAGTGGGGACTTATACCTGAGTCTGTACAGCAGCACATGGATGAATTAAAAGATCTGGGAGCCTTATCTGTTAAACCTACAGGTTCTGGCGGTGGTGGCTATGTGGTAAGTCTATGGGAAACACTTCCTCTGAATTTAACCTTTGAGACAATCCCTTTGTAGGTATTTCTCTACCTTGTTTTGACCCCTTATCAATAATTATCGGTGTAAGCTTGAGTATAAAGACTTGGGATCTACGGAGGGGGTTATCATGGGTTTCATTTCATCGAGCTTATTTAGTATGCCTGATCCTATAAGTGGGGCAGACTACTTACCCAATTGGAGGCAAAAAAAAAGACTGGCCCAAAAAGCCGAGAAATCGGTATTTGATCGCCAAATTCTGGTTGTAGAGGATGACGCTGAACTATCAGAAGTCTATAAA
>JAGRAA010000170.1 GCA_020435185.1 Bdellovibrionales bacterium
GATTAAGCGATTTTTAAAGCAAACCCCGCCACAAAACAAAAAAAACAAAAATCTGCGCTAGGAATATTCTTTTTAGAATCTGACATTTCTGTAATATATAAATGAGAGACATCTTCTCGAGGAAAATTCTTATACCTTAAATTTAACGCTCCGATTTTAGGATGCAATGATTCTGCTTTATCTTGTTTTAAAATCAATTCATACAAGGCCACCACTGTATGGCCAGCCCCCATATCTCCGGCATCTTTACTATCATTTTCAAAATCAGAATCTATAAGCCTACGATTCTCATACCCAATGAGTCGATAAGCCAACACCTCGCTTCCCTGAAAATTCACTTGAACCTTTACGTCTTTAGCGACCAAACTTACTGTTTTGATAATCTGCATTTGAAACGTTTTTTTTGCTTCAGCTGAAGAGTCTATATAGGCATAGTTGCCATTTCCCTCATTGGAGATTTTCTCTAGCATTTCATCATTAAAATTTCCCATTCCGTAACCATGAACTGTCAAAAAAATATTAGAACGGGCCCAATGAGCGACGTACTCGGTTAACTGTTTGGTATCTGTAATCCCCACATTAAAATCCCCATCTGTGGATAGAATGACGCGACTTATTCCCTTATCACTAAAAAATTTATGGGCGATTTCATAAGCCGTTTGTATTCCAGCATGACCAGCCGTACTACCCGCAGCAGTTAATCCATTCACTATATCTCTTATCTGATTCTTTTGACCCCCGTCTGCCCCTTGCAAAAGCACACTGACTTTGTCTCCGTAGGTTACAATAGAAATTCGATCTTCTGGACGAAGATGATCAATCAAAAAATTTAACGACTCTTTAACCAACCCTAAGCGTCCTTCTCCGTCCATTGACCCAGATACATCAATAAGAAACACCAAATTTAAGGGAGAAACCTGGGACGGCTTAACTTCTTTAGCTTTTATGATCGCTTTTAACAAACGATGTGATGGCTCCCAAGGTGCATCTCCGACCTCATAAGAAACCGATAGATTATTATTAAACTCTACAGGCTCTGTGCTTTCGTATTTAAAATAGTTTACAAATTCCTCCGTTCTCAACCTTGAAATCTCTGGAGTTCTGCCCTCATTAATTTGTGCTCTGGCATAGGTATAAGAAGCTGTGTCCACATCTATGCTAAACGTAGATAATGCTTTGTCTTCCACTTTCGTAAAAGGGAACTCCTCCTGCCCAACCTCTCCAAGCCAACATTCTACAAAATAATGAGGCTGCTCATCCTTATTCTGTAACGACTTATCACAAGAAACACTTAGAACCACGAATAATGACAATCCTAACTTTAATGTATTTTGAATTTTCATAGATATTCCTTTGAAGGGCTTTTTTATTTTACGTATAAGAATCGTAATCCAACTGTATTCTCAACAGATCAAAGGGTTATTTATTTGTATTTAATGTATTCAATGAGAATGCTGCTTACTGATAGACTGAACCGCAAGACATCGGGATCAACTTATGTGCATATTTAAAGGAATCCTCTTCATCTTCTAGATAAGCATCCCTCACTTTTTGGTTCTCGCAAGAAAGCTGATTGATTTCATCCAGACAAGTTACTGATGCCGTAACCTCAAAAGAGAGCTGCTTTCTCTCTTCAGCCTCGTACACATCTAAAGGCGTGGAGAAAACTTCTAACGACAGCCCTATCACTTCTACCAACGGAGAATGACCAAACAATCCCAATTGGCATCTTTTAAAACTTAATTCAGTATGACAACCAGAAAGAATTAGGCAGCTACTGTAGATTAAAGAATCTACAAAAATTGGTGCTGTAGCACTCCCCCCACCTAAAGAATTTCTAAAACCCGGATTTCCAGTATCTGTACCACATCCCACAGAGTAAAAAATAAAGATAAAAACAAACACTCTCATTTTATTCATTTGTTAGTCCTTTTTTTTACTCCTGCCACAGGAAAAAACTGAACATTAAACTGATAAATTTTATCACTTTTCACATCCTGGTCACTCAATGCAAGAATATCTCTTCGAAATTCTTTTATCCTCTCTTTTATCTTTACAACCGTTTCCTCTGAACAAGAAATGCAGGTTGTAGAAACTTCTCTCTTTTCTGGGGCATATTCTACAATAGATTCTGCTGCACGATCGATCATTTCAAAATGATAATTTAACACCACAGATGAGATCAGCTCATCAGGAGTGGCAACGTGCTCATGATTAGATCCATATCTCCCGTTCTCATATTTTTGAATGAGATTTAAAGAAATCAAATCATCAATCGCCTGTTGAATTTGCTTTACACTCACTTCCCCTTGAAACTGCTCCTGAATAGAAGTGAGTTCTTGATTAAAAGAAGGATTGGATAGCATTTCTCGAATAGGCACGTAATACCAATTCGAATAATACTTTAACTGAAGCTGACTAAGTGAATAAGTCTTATTAGATATTCTTGTGCGAGCCAACAGCTGGGCAAACCTACTTTTTTCTTTCATTGAACTCGATTGATTAAAGAATACCAGCGGAGTAAAAAACTCTTCTTCAGCCTTAGACATCCTGAGTGCCTTAGATACTTTTGGGATACTTTTTTCAGTCAGATTTCTTCGGCCATCAATAACAAGTTTTAAAAAATTAGGGGACTTGAATCCTGCTCTAGAAGAGAAATATCTATAAGAAAAATAATTGGTTTCAGATTTATAGTAAGAATATAGGTCTCTCAAGTATTTTCGGTAATTGCTGTATTCAAAAAGATCCGGCTTGATTTTATTTTGAGAATTATCCATATAACTAACTATACGGAATATAAGAAAAAAAATAAATGTTTTGAGGGCCATTGGTGTATTCTCAATGTATTCACCAGACTAAACCTAGCCAATGGCCCTATGTTTGGACTTTACTGGGGCTTCGCTAAAGAACATCCCTCTTGAGCTAAATCGATTTCAAATCCAGGAGTTAAACAGCTATAAATTTGATATGTCTGTTGTCCGTAAGAAGCTCCTTTTTCTACAACAACCTGACCATCTTCATCGACTTCACAGGGGTTATTAATGGCACAACGTCTGCCACTTTCATTGCCGGTATTATTAATTCCCACTACAACACGAGTGTTTGTCTCGATAACGGGAGAACCACTTGTTCCGCCAATCACATGACAGCCCACATCTGTATATCGAATCGAGTCCTCAAAAGTCCATCCACCTTCTAAAAGATTAAATACAAAATATTTTATATTACAACGATACCCTCTCTCCCAGTACCCAGAAACCACATCGATCCCTGTGTCTTGGTTCGGATGACCTGGGTTAAGTATAAAAGCCTCTACACCCATTTGCTTTAGATCTTCGTAAGTCTCATTTATTCTATACAAAGCCACATCCGTACCCGTCATTGTGGCATAAACCAATTCGTTAGCACGTATACCATGAAAGCTTAATGAACGATCAGAGACCCTCATGCTTCTTCTGCTGGATGCATTTACAATCACCTCACCTGGCCCTGGCATATTTCCTATACAATGCCCATTGGTAAGAACATAAGCTTGTGACTGATCCGGCTGCCCGGTGAATCTAATGATAGAACCAGAGCAATTACTTAACTTTACAATTCCTTCAAAATCATAATCACTCAACTGTTCATCTAAAGACATTTGATTTTTATGAATTTGAACTTCTAGTGCATTAAAAGGTGCTTCTGGAAATGCAAAAGCCACTCCTGGCAATAAAAAGGAAATATAACTGACTATAACCCAAAATTTCATTCGATCCCCCTAAAAAAATTTTTACCTTCTTATGATTTTAAATTTTTAAGACTTTGTAAATGGAATTTTCTTTATAACACTTATAGAAATACTTAATAAAAGCCTCTCAAGATCTCCATCACTTCGACACAGAGCATTTTGAGGGCTAAAACAATGTAGTAAAATCTAAGGCAATTTCATTTTGGTAATCTATATAGACAGACAGATTCCAAGAATTCTTATCTATATTAAAACCAAACCAAAAACTGCCATTTTCTGTAGAGGTATTTTGATTTGCCGTATCATTAAGGAGAGTTTCGTAATTTAAAGACAGGCTTACACTTGAAATATAAAACAATACACCGGGAGAAACATATAGCCTATTCTCAGTGGTCGCTTGATCTTCGTAAATTCGTTTAGACGCATCCAAAGCAAATTCCCAACTCCCCGCCACATATCCATATCCAAACCCCAGGGTAGATATATTGTTATTACTGCCCGCAGGATCATTCAATTGAGCGGTCAAACCCCAACGATGAGTACCCTGTGGATTAAATAAAAGTCCGACTCCAGAAAGTTCATTTTCAAATCGAAATCCAATATCAACACTAGAAAACCCAAAACCTAAAGCGACTCTTGCTGTGCCATTACATCCCGTGCAATTACGAGTGGAGTAACCTCCAGCTACTCCCCACCAGCTGCCGCCAACACCTATCTCAAGACCAATTCCACTATTTCCATTTTGGTCATATTGTAAACTCAAGGCGGGATTATTGTAGTTCACTACCCCAGCAGGGTTAACAAAAGACCATCCCCCTGAAAAATTAAGCAAAGAATAGGTCGTGGGCAAAGAGGTTCCTTGAGAAATCGCCAATAATCGAGCTCCCCCACGATTCGCGGCGAATACAAAATTTGTTAAAACTAAAATAAATAGGATAAGTGGTATTTTTTTTAATATATTCATAGGTCTTCATATTTTCAAAAAACTCTCCATTGTGTCAACTGACTCCAATGAATTTATTTACTTTCTAATCTATAACCACCGTAACTATTACGAAGAGGTATATATGAACCCTATAAAGAAAATTTTAACTCTCTCTATCTTGACACTAATGTCATCAACAACCTTTGCTTCTAACGATACGAATCAAAACCTACCGCTTTTAAGCAAAACCCTTTCTCCTGGATTTACAAGGCCCGAATATAGAGTCTTCAAAAAATGTGAAGTCTATAAAGACAAAATCGTTATCCTTAAAGGAGTTGACTCTCTAGTTGTCACTGAAACAAAGTCTATTGAGCTCGATGGACCTATAATGAATGCTATTGTGAATGTTGCGCTTGCAGATAAACAACGATCTCCAGCTCCGACAGACGGACCAACGACTACATACTCTGTTTACTCCGATGACCTTTCTGTGGGTATCCCTGAAGAACCAAGAGCACAAAAGCAAATCCACTTTAAAGCCACAGGATCGATGAGATTGGAAACCAACCATCCCGACGCCATTTTATTGGAAAACTTTTTAAATACTGTTTGCGATTAAATGCAATAGGTTGGCTCATTTTTTAATGACGCCAACCTGTTCAATTACCACTTCATGCCTGCACCCAAAGTGTAACTCGATTGAACCCCTGAATCACTGATCTCTTGAGAGGTCGCAGAACTCATAGCACGCCAATTTACAGACGTGGCTCCTGCCTCTATTCTAAAGTAGATATCTTCTCCACCTTGTACTCCGATGTGCCCCATATATTGATCATAATTATCTTCATAACTATATGTATTGCTGGTCGTTGAGTTTTCTACCTGAATGCTGGCTTTACCTCCTCGAGAGGCAAAAGTCACATACACAAGAAGCTTTGAATCTTTTCTGTATCCTAAAGATAAGCCATACTCTGTGCCATAGGGTCTCGAACGCGTTTGAGTATCAATGCTATTGGCACTTGCCGATTGTGTCTGAGTGGAGTCAAAGCCACCCGCAAATAAAGTGCTTTTCCAGCCATTTCCTTTGGGATCACCAAGCCATTGAAACCTTAAACCTATGGTTGGAGTATAGTAGAGCTCCAGTCGGCTGAGTAGACCAAACCCCACATCAAAACTTGTTCCTGCGAACCCTCCAAACAAAAAATCAAACAAATCCCCGCTCACCTCATTCACTGTAATTTTTGTTCTTGTAGGAGGATTTGTTGTGACATCTTCTATCGTAGTCACCGAAACCGTCGGTGAGAGGTTAAGTCCTATATGACCTTTGCCCGTTTCTCCACTCACTTCAGGGGTCTGGTTGGTCGTTGTCGGAAGCTTAACTGTTGTTGCACATCCTGAAACAAACACCGTGATTATTGACAAAAATAAGAGGTTACGCATACTTCTCTCCCTAGGGATGGTTGATTCTATTCTCTTGTCTGCGGTATGCCTTATTGTATGGTAGCTTGAAGCGCTGACAAAGCATCTTCATTCAACAAACCTCATTCTAGACCTTTCGATACTATGTAGGAGTTACAAAAAAACATGTATTTTTTCGTAAACCAAAAAAACCAAGCCAGCAAATATGCCTTTGTGGGTTATAAGACTGCATACGCTTTATAAATCTGAATTAAAAGGGGCCTATTATGTCTAAAATTTTAATCGCTTTTATGATCATCACTTCCTCTTCCTTGAGCTGGGCCGGAAACTCAAATCCTGCACTCGCCTTTTCTATAGATCTTATCTGTGACCATAGTCGAACTATGTGCGGAAGCGACCCAACAGGACCTCATCCAACACCTGTTGAATTGCCCGATACGGAGTCTCAAGCAGACCTTGATTGGAATCACTCCTTTGAAACCAAACACCTCAGTGACTTAGTCATTGAGAAGTCCGTAAGAGTAATCAAAAACGAAAGCCAATGTGATTATATTTTGAATATTAAAATCTCTGATGAAAGCGGTAATATTCTCGATGATCAAGAAAAACTTATCACGTGTACCGAGCTAAAAGAACAAAGCAGATCTCTTGCTTTGTCTTCAAAAGAATTGAATGGAAATAACAAATGGGTTCAGGCCACTATTCAACTTATGCCTCCCCAAGCAGAATACTCCAAACGCTAACTTTATCGGGGGGTTTGCTGAAGCCCCTCCTCTGGTGGCTATGAACGGCTACGAAAGACCTCAAAAATTAATTTTCTGGATACACATACATTTTAACACCTGTAATCACAGAGCCGTCTGAAAAGGCGCACTGATTGGAGTAGAAATCTCCTTGCCCTTGGTAGGCCCCGACATTTGGAGAGTAAATACAGGCTTCATTGGACTCACAGACACCATTTTCATTGCCAATTTCATCGTTAATAATTTCTCTGGCATTGAGTAAAAAGGTTCTTGGAGAAGGAAATTGATCTGTAATGGTGACATTACCATCCACTGCCGCAGGACAAGGTTGGTTTACTGCAGAGAGAACATCATTTTGATTTACAAAGTCAGCAGTGACATTTCTTATAGCCGTATCTGTAGGCTTTGGACGGATGTCGTAGATATAACATTGCTCTCCTGTCCAACATGGCGTGAGGCTTCCATTGACCCAGTAACGGTAATGATTTTCAAAAAAATTCCATTCCGTTAAATTATCATATAAGCTTCCATTTAAATAATCATCCTGCGAATTCACCGAATCATCAGAAGAAATGATTCCATTAAAGCTACTTGAAAAATCAATAACACTCACTTGATTCCCTGTCGACGGCGATTGCAAATTGCATGTGCTGTTTGTAAGCCCCACATTAGTGCCCGAAACGCTACAGCTTAAATTTATGTTCAGACTAATACTGCCTTCAAATTTTAAATTGTAAGAACTGTCGATGAATATTATATTCGTATCAATAGCCGCATTGGCAATAACACTTTTTGAAAGAGCACTTCCATCGAAGATATATATCGCTTGCGGTCCATCTATAACCGAATTTAAATAGAGATGTTGATTTTTGCTAAAAATATCGATCCCTTTGCCGCCTATAAAGGTGGTGTTAATAACAGTGTTTGCCGTAGAGGAAAATATATAAAAATTATCAATGGTTTTTGAAAAGATATCGATAAACAAGTTATAATTTGAAACGTCGCCTAAGCTAAAGCCGTATCCTGAAAAATTTTGACCTATTATTGTGATAGACTCAAAATAAGAATACGACAAACTGTCAGTAAGAATACCTTGGCCACTAGTCCCTAAAATATAAACGTCTCTCACTTGCCAGTTTTTGACTGTTCCAAAGTTAATGCTTCTTTGAAAATTTCTGGAGGTGTAAT
>JAGRAA010000171.1 GCA_020435185.1 Bdellovibrionales bacterium
AGCCATATTAAGAATTCTTTGGAGCTAGAGCATTTAGCCAGTGATATTCGGTTTACCATATATCGCTTGTTTACAGAAGAAGGGCTTGTGATAGCTTTTCCTCAAAGAGACGTTCACTTAGATACGCTGTCACCATTAAAGGTTCAGCTATTAGATCATTAATTTGCAGTGTGCTTTAAAGTACTTCTGATATTCTTTAATAGAGGGTAATAAGTTGTTGAAAATTATAGAAAATATTGACTGGTGGCTTTTTGATTTAATCAATAAGAGGTTTGCGAACGATCTTTTCGATGCCTTTTTTCCTTATATCACAAATATGCATAAAAAAATTGAGATTCAGATACTGATCTTATTGATTCTTTTGTTTTGGTTTTGGCGTCAAAAGAAAAAAATGCTCAAAGTTTTGTTGGTTTTAACCCTGTCTTTGGCATTTTCTGATTTAGTGACCTATAGAATTTTAAAGCAGGCTTTTCAGCGAACGAGGCCAAATAATTTGCCAGAAATTCATGCTATTGTAAGAGATAATCATCCGAAAAAATTTAGTTTTCCTTCTAACCATGCCACTAATACGATGACGGGAGCTGTGATTTTGGCACAGGTTTTCCCTGCCGCTCGATGGGCTTTTTTCGTTTATGCGGGCCTGATCGCCTATAGCCGAGTATATAGTGGCGTACACTTTCCTTTTGATGTCTTGGCAGGCCTTTTTATAGGCTATTGGTTGGGAAAATTATGTTGGTTTGTAACGAAAAAAACAAAGTTTTTATGATAGCATAGAGCGGTTTTTTATAAATAGGCTTTAGTTTTCTTCGTCGTTAAAAACTTTTTTTAGAGCCTCTACTTCTTGATCGAAATCCTCTCCCTTTACGAGATCTTCAGATTGTAAATCATCTTCAATTAGATCGGGATCTGTGGATCTTAAAAACTCATCGGCTTGAGCCTCGAGTCGGGTGTTTATTGTAGAAAATTGAATGAAAACATCTTTGTTTCCCACTTCAAATTTTGTCCATTGTCGGGGGAGTTCTTCGTCGCCGTCAAAATGGGATTGCAGAATAGAGCCGGCGCAGTCTATGGCTACATCAATCACTTGTTTGACATTCTCTTTTTTTGCATCGTAGGTAATGGATACTTCAGCGTTGGCTTGAGAGATCAGGCCTTTGGGGAGATGGCCTAGACGAACCAAAACTTCATTGGAAAATATTCTTCCGTCAGCAATAAACTCTCCATTGGTGGCTTGGTCAGGGAAGTTGGCTCCAAGAGCTTTTTTAATCTCGACGAGAAAGTCTTTTGGAAAAGGGGTCCATTTCTTCGAATTGGTATTTCTGGGCTTCATGGGAAAAGTTATAGTGGTGAGGGTTGGGGAGGGCAACCTATTTATTTTTGCATTTCATTTTTTGTAATTATTTTGATGATTTAAAACTGGCTCACAGAAATGTTGAAAAATTACCCCTCACGCCTCGAAAAGTTTCGTTACTCTACTGAGTTATGTGGCTCGTTGTGAACTTTCCAAAGTGTAACTTTGGAAAGTGCCGACCGAAATACGAAATTCAGTTTAAAAATAAAATAGTTAGAGGTCGGAGAAGCACAATTTAACAACATTTCTGTGAGCCAGTTTCTTCATATTACCTATAGACAAGAATGAGAGGCCACAGTAAAACAGTCATCAATGAACGCAAAGACTAAGGATTTTAAAATGGAGAAGTTCTCTACCTCAGGCCCGATAAAAGAAAAAAATGGCGTATTTATAACTACTTATGGTTGCCAGATGAATGTTAATGACACAGAGCGCATGTTCTCTTTGTTAGAGATGTCCAATTACACCCCTGTGACCAGCGCAGATCAAGCCTCTTTGATTAAGATAAATTCTTGTAGCGTAAGAGAAAAGCCTGTGCACAAGGTTCACTCAGAGGTGGGAAGATATAGAAAATTAAAAGAAATGAACCCGAATTTAAAAATTGGTGTGGCGGGATGTGTGGCTCAGCAAGAAAAAAAGAGGCTTATTGCGGATATCCCTCTTTTGGATTTTGTTGTGGGAACAGATGCCATAGATCAGTTGCCAGAACTGGTGAACAAACTGGATCGAGAAAAACAGGTGAGTGCTCGGTTTGAATATCAAAAGCCTTACCAAATAGAAACATTAATAAGAAATCCTGGTGTATCTACTTTTGTAAATATCACTAAAGGCTGTGATAATTTTTGCACATTTTGCGTGGTTCCGTTTACCCGTGGTCGTGAGAGAAGTCGAAAAGCTCAAGAGTTGATCCAAGACATTCAAAAGTTAGTGGATCGAGGAGTAAAAGAAGTGACCTTGTTGGGACAAAACGTAAATTCTTATAAGTCTGAATGTGGAGCTGATTTTGCGGACCTGCTTCGGTTGGTGGCTACAGAGACAAATATTCAGCGTATACGATATACAACAAGTCATCCAAAAGACTTTAATCAAAAGCTCGTCGACATCATGCAGGAGCATCGAGAAAAGGTCTGCGAATATATACACCTTCCCGTGCAATCCGGAAACTCTCAGGTCTTGGACCGAATGAATAGAAATTACACCAGAGAAGAATATATCCAAAAAGTAAAAATGATCGAACGGGCGATTCCTGGAGTTGTCTTGTCCACAGACATCATCGTAGGATTTCCTGGAGAAACCGACGAGCAATTTGAAGATACATTAAGCTTGCTAGATGAGGTTTCTTATGAATCGATCTATGCTTTTAAATACAGTCCTCGCCCATTTACCAAGGCTGCGCAATTTACAGATCAGGTGGATGAGCAAATAAAATCCGAGAGGTTAAATAGGCTGTTTGCAAAGCACGATGAAATAGCACGAAAATTATGCAAAAAATACGAAGGACAAACTCTTGAAGTCCTAGTAGAAGAGGTGAACGCAGAGGGTCGTGCCTTTGGACGCTCGACGCAAAATAAAGTCGTGCACTTTAATGGAACTAATGCTTTAGTAGGACAAACTGTTGCTGTTAAGGTGATAGAAGCTTTTCCGCAAACTATGCGAGGAGAACTAAAAAATTGAAAATGAACTCAAGTGATATTCAAAAATCATCTCAAAAATCGACTCAACGGAAAACTCAAAAAAAGAGTAAAAAGACCACTCAAAAGAAGTTGAAGTCTAGTTTGCGTCCTGCTCAAGATTGGATTGAGATGTTTCCTTATGGAGTTGTGCTTGGTGTAGACAATGCGAAGCCGGTTTTGATTTTTAAAGATAAGACAGAACGCTATGTTCTTCCGGTTTGGCTTAATCCCATAGAGGCTTTTATAGCCACTTCAGTTCATAGAGATTCTCATTCTCCTCACCAACTTACCTTTGAGTTGTTGAAAAAACTAGATGCAAAAATTGATAAGGTTTTGTTTTCAGAGGTTTCTGGTCCTTCTCAAAAGATTGAAGTTTTTTATAATGTGAAAGGCTCTTCTGAGCCACAAAGTATGACGGCTAATGCAGAAGATGTTATTTCATTTTGCTTACATAGCAAATCGAAATTCTACACTAGCAAAGACTATATCAATCACAGTCGTGATCGAGAGTGGGAAGTCAACGCTCCTCGAAGACCCACGGATTTACTATTAATGGGTAATGTGGTCACTCACCGAAAGGGATACCTAAACTAATGGGCATTTACACTTTGGACCACGAAAGCAGATTTCCAAAAATTCATAATTCTGTTTTTGTGGCGCCAAGTGCAGATATAGTAGGGGATGTGCAAATATCTGAAGGCTGTTCTATATGGTATGGAGCAGTTTTAAGAGGTGATGTGATGCCTATTAAAATAGGCAAGAATTCCAATATTCAAGACAACTGTGTGGTGCATGGAACTTATCAAAAGGCCGCAGCAATTTTAGGAGAACATATCACTGTTGGTCATGGAGCGATTATCCATGGGTGTAAGATCGATGACAATTGTTTAATAGGTATGGGAGCCATTGTTATGGATAATGCTCATATCAAAAAAAATTGCATTGTGGCTGCCGGAGCTGTTGTCACTAGTGGAAAAGTCTTTGAAGAGGGAAGTCTTATTGTTGGTCAACCGGCAAGAGTTCAAAAGGTATTAACACTTGAAGAGCAAGAGGGATTGATTCAATCGGCATTTCGTTATCAGAAGTATTTAACAAAATGGTATCAAAACGTAGAGGAGAATTAAATATGGAATTAAAGGAAGCATTGACCTATGACGATATTTTATTGGTTCCACAGTATTCAGAAATTATGCCTTCTCAGGTTTCTACGCAATCTTACTTTGCAAGAGATGTTGTTTTAAATGTTCCGATTATTTCAGCGGCTATGGATACGGTCACAGAAAATAGAGTGGCTCGTATTATGGCCCAACTCGGTGGATTGGGAGTCATTCATAAAAATCTTCCGATTGATAGACAGGCCTTTCAAGTAGAGAAAGTTAAAAAGTATGAGAGTGGGATGATTACAGACCCTATAACTTTAGCTCCTGACCAAATGGTTTACGATGCGCTAGATATTATGGCGAAATACTCTATTAGCGGAGTACCTATTGTTGTAGAGGGGAGATTGGTGGGGATATTGACCAATCGAGACTTACGATTTGAAACGAATTTAAACCAACCTATTAGTGAAGTGATGACTAAGGAGCAATTGGTGACGGCGCCCGTAGGAACTACGCTTGATCAGGCGAAGTCTATTTTACAAAAATATAGAATTGAAAAACTTCCTGTCGTGGACGATGAGAGAAGATTGAAAGGCTTGATTACCATTAAAGATATTGAGAAAGCGACGACCTTTCCTCAGGCTACAAAAGATAACAAGGGTCGCTTGATGGTTGCGGCAGCAATCGGAACGGACCTTACAAGTCAAGATCGTGCAGAGGCTTTGTGTGCGGCAGGTTGCGATGTTCTTACGGTAGATACAGCACATGGGCACAGTAAGAATGTTTTAGATATGGTAAAATGGGTGAGATCAAAGTTTCAAGATATTATCATTATAGCGGGGAATGTGGTGACGCCTCAGGGAACCGAAGCGCTTATTGATGCAGGTGCTGATGTGGTAAAAGTAGGTGTTGGACCTGGAAGTATTTGTACAACACGTGTTGTGTCTGGAGTGGGGATGCCGCAAATTTCTGCTGTGATGGAGTGTGGTGCAGCTGCAAAAAAGAAGGGTAAAACGATTATTGCCGACGGTGGAATTAAGTTTTCTGGAGATGTAACAAAGGCCTTAGCTTTGGGTGCTAACTCAATAATGGTAGGGTCTTTATTGGCCGGAAGTGATGAGAGCCCAGGAGAAACGATTCTGTATCAAGGAAGAACTTATAAGGTTTATCGAGGAATGGGGAGTATCGGAGCTATGACGGAAGGGTCAAAAGATCGTTATGCTCAACATGATATTGCCAACGATAAATTAGTTCCAGAAGGGATTGAAGGAAAGGTTCCCTATAAGGGTTCTGTTAGTGGTATCATTCATCAGCTTATAGGGGGAGTGAAGTCAGGAATGGGTTATTTGGGAGCTCGTGATATTGAAGAGCTACAGAAGAAGGCTCACTTTGTTAGAATTAGTCCTCAAGGTCTAAAAGAATCACATGTTCATGATGTTTCTATTACCAAGGAAGCTCCTAATTATCGATTAGATTAAAGTGGACTGAATTTGTTAGTGGGTTTTGCTTGGCTAGAGCCCAACCTAATAAGCAGCTACGTCTGCAAAAATAAACCCATCTCGCTCTACAATTTCTCCGACTTCAGCGCTTATAGTTTTTTTGAAAATTGGACCATTGTAAACGAAAGTATGAAACTCTCCGTTTTCACCACATGGATCAACGGAATCCGGGAGGTCATCAATAAAGGAATGGTCATATTTTCTTCCAGCGAATGATTTTGGAAGTTTTTTTGAATCAATACATGTAATGAAAGCTTCAAATCCTAGATCAATCATTTGTCTTGCGAGGGTTTTGGTTTCAAGTCCCCATAGAGGAAAAATTGGTTTGATTTCAACTTTTTTGTGCAAGTTTTGACGATAGGTTTTTATATCGTCCAGAAAAAGGTCTCCATAGGCGATATAGTCGATACCCTCTGTCTTTGCTGCGTTTAAAGCAGAAAGGAATTGGTTCTCATAAATTTCGTTAGTGCATTTTGAAGGGATCTCCACTTTTACTATTGGTAAACCTAAAGATTCAGATTGCAAATCGAGACATTTTTTTTGCGTAGAATGCATGGAAACACGCTCATAGTCTGTCGTGATCGTAGTGAGCAACGACTCGACAGCCATTCTATTTTCGGATTGCAATCTATAGAGCGTATAAGCACTATCTTTACCAGTGCTCCAACTGAGCCAAATTTTCTTTTTCATCTATTTACAATTTCAACCTTATATAAAACCTCAAATGTCACTAGGTACATGATCTCTGCAGAAAAATTGATAAATTTCGGGATGAGAGATTTTTTCAATTTTATAATTTGTGAGAGGAGAAAGGTCACTGGCCGAACTGGAGGTATCTATGCCATCTTCTTGATAAAGACTTAATGAAAAATTATTTTGCTCTTGTATTTTTATGATTCCATAGTCGGCGATTTCTAGAGAATTGCCATTTATAGTGTACTTAGTAGTGCTTTTATTAAAAGTACTCGTCATACCATTCGAATGAGAGATGTGTAGGCTCTTGAGAACCTGTTTGCTTTCATCTACATAGAGATAAACATCCTCATAAACCCATCGACTACGTCCTGATAGATCAGTTTTCTTTCTTGAGATTTTTCCAAAGAAACAATTGGCTATCACTTCAGAAGGGTTATCTAAACAGGTGCTTTTTTGAATTAATTGATGAAAAACATTATGAGATTTTACGGCGGCTAATCTTGTTTCTGGGGTGTCTTTAGATTCTTTTATTGTCTTGTTATTGTTGCATCCCCATAAGAAAAGGAAGCTTGCAAGTAAAACAAAGATCTGTTTTTTCATATAATACCTTGATTTGAATTTGACCGAACATACATGAAAACTATTTATTTCGCAACAATGTGAAGGAATTTACAAAAAAATCTTCATCTAGGTCTTTAAGTGCGGATTTTCTCTTTCTTTTTTTGCTTAAAGCGCTCGTGCTTTTCATCCAAGGCCATCATCAATGCCGGCAAAAAGACTATGTCGGCTAATAAAGCGATGGCTAGAATTATAGCGACGAACATGCCAAAATTTCGGTTAGGAATAAAATCAGCTAAAATAAAGGTAGCGAAAGAAGCAACAAGAACGATGGTGGTCGTAATGAGAGCGGGCAATGTATAAGTAAAAACTTTTGATGTCGCTCTTACCGAATCATCTCCTTTCTTTGTAAACTCTCCGAATTGCGCTAAAAAATGTATGGTGTCGTCTACCGCAATGCCGAGACAAACGCTTCCGACTATAACGGTTCCTATATCTAAGGGCTGACCCATCAACTTGGCTATTCCGGCACCAATAAAAAGAGGGGTTGTATTAGGGATTAGGGATACGAGTCCCAAGGTGATGGATTTTAGTCCCGCTATAAGTAGAAAGCTGATAAAAAGAAGAGCTATAGTGATAGAAGTCAAAAAGGAGGAGACAACTTTATCATTTATACTTTGATAGAGAACATACTTACCCGTGGCCTTCATATCTAATCCTAATATTTTTGCCTGATGTTCCCACTCTTTTATATACTTTAAAGAGGTGTCGCTGTCATGTATAGTCCACATCGCTGTTAAGCGAATCGCGTCGTTGTTAATGGTAATTCTATTATTGATGTCCATTCCTTGTGGAAGATTCATGGTGTACAAGAAAAGCTGCTGACCAATTAAGTCGGTGGTATCAGGAATATCGTAAAAAGCAGGGTTTTCTTCATGAAGTGTTTTATTAATATCTTTAATGATCTCCACAATTGAACTTGTTTTTGTCACATAGGGTTTAGCTTCAATCCATTGAATAAAATGATTTACCTTCTTCAAAAATTCGGGATCTTTTGCTCCTTCAGGCTTGTGGGTTTCTATAATCAT
>JAGRAA010000172.1 GCA_020435185.1 Bdellovibrionales bacterium
GGCCCTGACCCAACGACTTTAAAGTCCGAATAATCTATTCCTTTGTCGCCTAAATATTTGTATTCATCAATGTCTTTCATCCCATGATCTGAAACAACAATAACATTTATGTCTAATCCTGTTTTTTGGAGTCCATCAAACAGCTCACCCAAAACTTTATCTATCTCTAAAACGGACTCTTTCAAAGGATGTGGCGGCTCTTTCACTGGATCTTTGGGACCATGTTGGTGACCCTGACTATCAACGGCAGAAAAATACAAAGTCAAAAAGTGCGGACGATCTTTTTCAGGAAGACTTAACCAATTTAAAATTTGTTTTATACGCTCTCTATTCTCTACAGAACCATCGTAAGGCTTATAATAAGTTGGTCTTTGTCCATTGATTTCCACGTCAGAACCTACCCAAAAATAACAAGCCGACTTTATACCATAAGCCTGAACAACATTCCAAAGAGGGTCTCCTCCATACCACCGACTTTCGTTCGTAATAGGGTCTCCCAATGCATAGGTTGCTCCAAAAGCGGTATCGTAAAATCGGTTTTCGACGATACCGTGACCCCCAGCATAGAGTCCTGTCACCAAGCTATAATGATTAGGAAAAGTCTTAGAGGGAAACACAGACTGTAAAGATTTTGCTCGAACTCCCTCTTGAGCAAGTCGACTGAGATGAGGAGGATGAAATCTTTCAGTATAATCATATCGATATCCATCAATAGAGATCATCAAAACGTAAGGGATTTTATCTGAAGCCCTCATCAACTCTTTTGAATCGTTCGCTCTATCTCTGGAAGCCCAAGATGAAAAGCTACTCATTAAAACTACTATAGAAATTAAAAAATGAATTTTCATACGGATGACCCTTACTCCAAAGTGTGGTGACTCTCAAAATACTGGATTACTCCCCACAATCAAGCCTTTGATGGATTCTCTTGAACATCAAATAATAGAAAACGATATTGCTGCGCATCAAAGAGGGGTCAAACTTGCTAGTAATCCGGTTCAAAGAGAAACTTATATAAACCACGGATAGGTTATTTATGATTAAATACAGCCTGATTTTTCTATCTTTTCTATTCTCCCTTCCTTGTTACGCTGGAGATTTAGATTTTCGATCTGAAATTTATTTTCAACCTCGCCTTTATCGTTCAGACAATATTGATCAAACAAAAGACTCCATGCTCGATCTTTCTGGATCTCTTGAACTAAATTATGATCACGGCAGGAGGGGTCGTTGGAAAGAAAATCTGCAAATTTTTGCCCAAACCGATCTCAACAACTCCGATAGAACTGTCGGTTTTCTACAAGAAGCTAATATTAATTTACAACAAAGACGTTACAAAATTGGCATTGGTGATTTTATATTCTCTTGGACCGCTTTAGAAGCTTTTCATCCCGCTGATATTTTAAATAGTAGATACTGGGATAGCGATATCAAAAATTTTATCAAAATCGGAGAACCCGCTATCTACTATACTCGCTATCTCAGATCCGGTTCATTGAACTTCTATTATCTTCCGGTTTTGACAGCTCCTATACTCCCCAAATCATCCAGTCGTATGAACATCCTGAACCTCACCACCTTGCCTTACAAAGAATTTGGGCCAGCACTTTGGCTCACTCCCGATGGAAATATAAAAGAAAATAACACTACCCCTCAGTTTGCATTTTTATGGGAAACCACTCTAGATAACGCTGATCTAACAATACATATCGTTCATCAAATGGATAGATCTCATCCTCTTATTACATACATTCCTGGCGAAACTCAAATGAGACCCGTATATGTTTCAGTATTGCAATTGGGGGGTACCTTTCAAATGGCCTACGACGACTGGGTTTTTAAATCAGAGTTTGCCGTCAAGGATTTTCAAGACGAAAAAATCACCTCCTTAGGAACATTCAAACAACTTGATCATACAGCTATGGCCCTAGGTGCCGAATATCTTATCAGCCACAGAGGAGGACAAGAGAGTAGTCTCTATATGGAATATCAAACCTTGGTCGGCCTTACTCAAGAAGAAGCCTACAGCACTCAGTTTTTTCAAAATGATCTATTCTACGGATGGAGGTTTTCTTTTAACGATGCCTACTCTCAAGAAGTCAGACTCTCTCTATTAGTCGATTTGTCTCGTGCCCATGAACAGCTTATCCACTTTAGCTACAAACGAAGACTTTCTGACACCTGGAGCATGCAGATGGGCGCTAATTTGGTAGAGGCTTTTAGAGATGATTTAACCCCTAATGGATTAGAATTATTTAGTCGTAATAACGAAATATTTTTAAAAATTTCTAAATTTTTCTAGGAGAATACTATGAATAAGTTTCTTCATTTTATTGTATATAAACCAAAGCTTTCTCTTTTTATGGGCTTTCTGCTCATCCTAGCGTTTGGTTTTGGACTTAACAAACTACACGATGACTTTGGTTATAGAACCTGGTTTTTAGAAGAAGACCCTAATCTGAAAGCCTTCGATCGTTTTGAACAAACCTTCGGTAGTGATGAAATGAGCATCATTTCAGTTTATCATCCTGATGGAATTTTTAGAAAAGAAACCATTAATGTCATTCAAAAACTCACCTATGATTTATGGCGAGCCCCTGAAGTCATTCGAGTAGACTCTTTGAGTAATTACAACTGGGTCCACAGTGAGAATGATGACATATTAGTAGAGCCCTTTTTCCCAGATGAGATAGATATCACTCAAAATCTTTTGGACAAACGTAAGCAAGTCGCTCTTACTCATCCATCTATTATTAATTATTTAATCAACAAAGAAGCCGACACCTCTCTTATCTACGTAAACTTAAAGCCCACCCTTGGTGGCTCTCCGGATTACAAAAAAGTCGTCCTTGCCTTTAGAGATATAGTGAAAAAATACAATGGCTTGGACAACCACAAAGTCTACGTGGCGGGAAATCCAGTCATGAACTACGCCTTTCGAGAGGCCGCCTACATGGACATGGAACACCTCATGCCCTTTGTGGTTTTGTTAACCATTGGACTTCTTTGGTTTCTTTTCAGAAGGCCATCAGGCTTTGTTTTACCTATTCTTATCGTAGGTCTTTCTACCATAATGACTATTGGCCTTTCTGGATGGATAAATATTCCTATTCATAGTTTAACATCAATCGTTCCCGAATTTATGATGGCCATTGGCGTTGCCGTAGCTATTCACTTACTCTCTACGTTTTTTATATTTTACAAAGAAGGAACTTCAAAAGAAGAAGCTTTAAAAATAACTCTTAAAAAAATCTTTTTCCCCACGATTTTAACTTCTGTTTCAACCTCCGTAGGTTTTTTTAGTTTTGCCACCTCATCTATTCCCACAGTGGGAGAACTTGGGATTCTTACTGGCTTTGGAACCATTTTTTGTTGGCTCACGAGCTACATTATTTTAGTCCCTCTCATTATGCTTACGCCCTTGAAACCCTCAAAAACCTCTCCCAGCGATATCAACATTAAGGATCTTGAGCCTAGCCCAAAAGCCACTATGTACGCCAAGTGGATCTTTAAATACAAATATTACATTATCGCAGCCTTTTCTTCGTTATCATTATTAGGATTTTACTACTCACTTCAATTAAACGTGAATTCTGATCCACTCGCATATTTCTCAAAATCCTATCCCCTTACCGTGGCCACAAATTTTGTTGAAGAAAAACTAAAATCAGCCACAGCCGTTGAGATGATTATAGAAACCCACAAGCCTG
>JAGRAA010000173.1 GCA_020435185.1 Bdellovibrionales bacterium
ATCGGGCCGCGCTCGTCGGTGATCAGGAGCGTGTCGGGCGCCAGTTCCCGGTCGACGCCGTCCAGGGTGCGCAGCGTCTCGCCGGGTCGCGCGACGCGCACGCCGACTTCGCCCTGTAGCGTGTCCAGGTCGAATGCATGGAGCGGCTTTCTTAGATTGGAAAATGGGAGCGATCAATACGGTGGTTCTGCTATTTAGTTCTTTCACCATGGTGTTGGGTGTTCGTGCGGCTCAAACTAATAACTCTAAATTGGCGGGTAAGTACCTTCTGGTGACTTTGATTTGTGGTGGAATATTTATGTTTATTAAGTATTTGGAGTATAGCCACAAATTTCATATGGGGATTTTTCCTGGAGAATTGTTAACTTATGAAGGGGCTAAATCTCCTCAACTTGGTTTGTATTTTTCATTTTACTTTTTAATGACGGGATTACATGGTTCTCACGTTTTAATTGGTATGGGCCTGTTGTTTTGGCTTTATTTAAGAGCGAGAAAAAATGAATTTAATGCCAATTATTATACTCCCGTTGAAGGGGTTGGTTTGTTTTGGCATTTAGTTGATGTTATTTGGATTTATCTATTTCCTTTACTTTATTTAATCGGGAGACATTCATGAGTGGTCATCACGTTGTTTCAGTAAAAACCTATACAAAGGTATTTGTTTCTTTACTCATTTTAACTATTTTAACTGTTGTAGCAGCCCTCTTTGATTTTGGAGCTGCTAATACCATTATTGCTCTATTAATTGCTTCGGTAAAAGCGGGATTGGTTATTGCGATATTTATGGGTACAAAATACGATGATAAAATGTCCTTGGTGGTTCTTGGCGTGAGTATGTTTTTTGTAATCTTGTTTTTCTCTATACCTGCACTGGACATAGCTACTCGAGTTAAAGAAATGAGTACTCTTTAATTATGGCTGACTTTTTTAAACTTACCAAAATGGGTATTATTATTTACGTCATACTTGGTGGTTTGATTGGGTTTGGTTTGAGTTTTCCTCCCCATGCAACGATAGAGTTTGAAGCTCTTTTTCTGCTTATTGCTGGTCTTTATTTTTTGTCGGCAGGTACCTTTGCTATTAATCAAGCACAAGAAAAACACATTGATGAAAAGATGCCTCGAACTAAAATTAGACCTATTCCTAGGGGGAAAATAACTCCTTTAGGAGCGTATATTATGGGTGCCCTGTTTGTTACCATTGGGTTTATAGCACTTTTTGCAATCACTCCATTAACAGCGTACATAGGTTTGCTTACAGTTATTCTTTATAATGGATTTTATACTCTTTACTGGAAGAAAAAGTGGGCCTTTGCTGCCGTTCCTGGAGCCATTCCTGGAGCTTTGCCCATAGTTATCGGGTTTTCAGTAAATAGTAGTCATATTTTTAGTCCACACTGTGTTTATGCTTTTATGATTATGTTTTTATGGCAGATGCCTCATTTTTGGAGCTTAGCCATCCACTTTAAAGAAGATTACCGGCTAGGGGGAATTCCTGTTTTACCTGTTGCTTTGGGTGTGGAAAAAACTTTGTATCATATTGGTTTATATACATTTGTTTATTTGGCATTAGCGATTGCCTCTCCTTGGTTTGTGAAAGCCAATGTGTTTTATTTACTTCTAGTTGTCCCATTGGTGTTCAAGGTATTTTATGAATTTGTAAAATATTATGCGGCGGATGCGCAAAAATATTGGCTGAGATTTTTTATGTGGACAAACTTATCTATGCTTATCTTCTTAGCGAGCCCATTATTAGATCGATGGATCTATTTGTATATGATGTAAACTACAATCCTTAGAGCCTATACTAAAATTTAAATGTAAATCCAAAATATATACTAATTTTTAGTTATCCAATTTGAGCATCGGGTTGTTGATCGGGAGAGGCTTTAATAAATTCGCTTCTTTGCAAACAATTCTCGTTAATTCTATATATGTTTGGGTAGCTCTTCATGTCTACTTCAAAACGAAGCGCATTATAAACCTGTGGAATTAAAAACATATCTGCAGCAGTTACGGTATTTCCAAAACAAAAATCTTTTGAACAGTCTTTCAGCCTATATTCTATGGAGTTAAATCCACGGGTGATGAATTCTTTGTTCCAAGAGGCGATGTCTTCTTGAGTAGCGTTGAACCTTTGAGTAAGCTCTTGATTAACCCCTAAGTTTTGAATGGGTTGAATTCCAGAATTGATAACTTCACAGATATCCATAATTTGCGCTTTTTCATAGTGATCTAATGGAAACAGGTGGGGTTCTGGCCACATTTCATCTAGAAAGTGAAAGATAGACATGGATTGGTTAATGACGACTTCTCCATGCATTAGTGTTGGAACTGTTTTACTGGGGTTAATTTTTAGATAGTTTGCATGGTGCTGTTGCCCCCCATCTTTCACAAGGTGAATGGGCATATAAATAAAATCAATTCCTTTGAAGTAAAGAGCTATCCGTACCCTGTATGAACAAGAGGATCTCCAGTAACTATAAAGCTTTAGTTTCATGGGAGCTTCTTCGTTTAAAATCATGAGTCTATCCTTAGGCGAAGTTTATAGGGAAGGTATAAGTAATGTGAAAATGAAGCAATCTTGGTTCGAGAATGTTCATTTAAATTAATGCATGGTGACAAATTGATACATTAAGATGGCTTCCTCTCTTGAGCAATGGTTAAAAATTTTTTAGGATTATGTTAGAGAAGCAAATATTGACCACTTGAATTCGTCATTGTATTTAAAAACCTCAGTAAATTAAAGGGGTTAAAATGAAGTTAGGAACTTTGAAATCTGATCATTTAGATGGCGATTTAATCGTGGTTTCACGTGATAATCAAAAAGCCGTACGCGCATCTCATATAGCACCGTCTTTAAGAGAGGCTGTGGAAAATTGGGAGTCTACCCAACAGGAACTTAAACTCCTATATGATGAATTAAATGAAGGGCGATGTAAGAAAGTCTTTTCTCTAGAACCCTCTTTATTGCATTCTCCAATGCCTAGGACTTTTGGTTGGGCGGATGGCTCAGCTTATATTCATCATATTAAACTCGTAAGAATGGCGAGGAAAGCTCCATTGCCCGAAACTTTAGAAACTGTTCCTTTGATGTATCAAGGTGGAGGGGATTGTTTTTTAGCTCCTACAGAGGATATTCCCCAAGTGGATTTTTCTCATGGGACTGACTTTGAAGGAGAGGTGGGCGTTATTTTGGGGCGTGTGCCTATGGGTGTTTCTGCGGAAGAAGCATTAAAGTACATTCGCTTATTCGTGATCATTAACGATGTTTCTTTGCGTGGTCTTATCCCTGAAGAGTTGAAGCAAGGGTTTGGTTTTTTTCAAAGCAAACCGTCCAGCGCATTCGCTCCTTTTGCGATCACTCCGGATGAACTTGAAGAGGCTTATGTAGCGGGTAGAGTGCATTTGCCACTAGAGGTTGAATATAACGGGCAGTTTTTTGGCAAGGCTAATGCAAAAGAAATGCATTTTCATTTTGGAGAGCTAATTGCTCATGCAGCTAAGACGAGAGATTTAGGTGCGGGATATATCATAGGTAGCGGAACGGTTTCTAACGAAGATCCAAATGTGGGCAGCAGTTGTTTAGCGGAAAAAAGAATGATTGAGAAAATTAATGAAGGGGAGTTTAAGACTCCTTTTATGAAGGTAGGCGACACCATAAAAATAGAGATGAAAAACAAAAAAGGTGAAAACTTATTTGGAACGATTTTTCAAAAAGTTGCAAAAAAAAATTAAACATAATTTAAGTTTATAATTAACTGGTTAAGGAAAGACCAGTCGATAGATTAAATAGCTATAGGGGTATTACTGTTGAACGAAAGTTGCTTTAACAGTCCCACGGAAGGAGAACTATGAGTAAGGCAATTTTAATGATTTTAGTATTATTTGGTTCTAACGCCTATGCTAGAATTAAGTTTGAACTTAACAAAAATCCCGATCCTTTTGCTTATAATCGTGCGTATACGACTCCTACAGAATTATTGGAAGAGTCTAAATGGCCTTCTCTAGACGACGATTTAGATTTTAAAAATCTAGATAAAGTCCTTTATAGACAAATATTAAGATTCTCTGGGATTAAAATGAATGGAACCATTCGTTTGGGAGATCAAGTTTTTCCGCTTTCTGCAATGAAAGAAAGCTTACTCGTTTTACAAAAAATATTAAGTAACTATAAAAATTGTATTGGTGGTAGCTACGAGCAAAACGAGTTATGTAAAAAATTATTTTTTGATACATTGAAAAGCAAGTTCAACCTTTATAAGCCGATTGTTGAAGGAAACCAAAACTTTACTCATTTTACAGCCTATCATACTCCAATACTTCAGGCCGCTCTTGAACCCATAGGAGCTTTGCAAAACGGCATTTACAAAAAGCCGATAGGAGACATTCAGAAAAAGTATACTAGAGCGCAAATATATTTTGATAAAACTCTTGAAGATAAAAATTTAAACTTAGTATACACAAAAGACTTGTTTGAAATTTATCTTTTACATGTTGAAGGCGGAGGTAAGGCATTATTGAGCGATGGGAGTTCGGTCTATTTAAGTTATAATGGAACAAATAGAAAGACCTGGAACTTTATATCTTTATATATGCGTGATAAAGGTTACATTGATGATCTTTCAATTCATGCTCAAAGAAGCTTTTTAATTAAACATCCTGAATTAGCAAGAGATATATATGAACAGTGTCCGAGCTATGTATTTTTTAAATTTACTCAAAACCCTCCTATTGGAAGCGATAATGTACCTTTGACAGATAATCGATCTATCGCCACAGACAAATCACTTTATGCCATGAAGGGTTTGATATCCATAGTTTCGTCGAAAAGATTGCGCCCGTCTTACGAAGATCGTTCAGACGTGCAACCAACAGAAGGTGATTTTATCCCATTTACCAGAATTATGGTGGATCAAGATACTGGCGGCGCAATTAAAGGAAGTGCGCGGGTAGATTTATACTTCGGCGAAGACGCCTATGCTCAAAAAGCAGCGCAGTACCAGAACCATATGGGAGAGGTTTATTTTCTAATGTTAAAAAATTAAGAAGTAAGCTTTCGTCCCATGAAATAAAGAGTGGTGTTATTAAAAGTCTGCTCGTCTGAATAGATAAAATGGTTTTTTTGATAAAAGAAAATGTTTTCAGCATCTCTGGTGGTGATTATATGAACCCCAGGAATTCCTTTAAACAGAAGCTCCTTACAAAAATGATCAATTAACTGTTTTCCAATGCCACGCCTTTGAGCCTCTGGACTGGTATTTATATGAAAATGAGCGGGAAATTGGTCGAACTGATGAGAAAATATTTTATAAGATTTAATTCTAGGGTTAAAGAATGTAGAGGCATGATGACTGTTCAGTGATCCCGTTAGATAACTTAAAACCCTATTCTTTTCATCTAGGGCAACCCAAACGCTAACCGGATTGTCGCTAAAGTAATATTTTGTCCAATTGTCGTAAAAGCTTTGTTTGTGATCATTATCTTTAAAGCTCTTTATACTGCTCGTAGAATAGAAGATATACTTAATATCTTCTTCGTAATCTTTAATAGATCTGTGATTTATACGCTTACATACGTAGTTATTTAAAGGCGTTAAATAATAAGAGGACATCTATTAATTTTATTCGTTCTTTTGTCGAAAAACAACCGGTTCATAACCCATATTTTTTAAAGCTGATAAAAATCCAGGCATAATGGCAATAGTTTGAGGATGAATATCATGAAATAAAATAATTCCAGTTTTCTGGTCGTCGACTTGTTCTAAGGCGTATTTAAAAAGTTCATTAGGATTTTGAATTCTCCAGTCAAGAGTATCCATGTTCCAAAAAAAACTAGAAATATTATTTTGCTTTAAACTTTGTTTTAGAGCTGTAGTAGTAGCGCCGTAAGGAAAGCGAAAAAACCAATCGTTAAACCCTAAGATATCGTGAATCACATCGAAGGTGTCATCGATTTGTTGAATAGCTTCTGAGTAAGAAAGCTTTCTCATATCAGGATGATTCCAAGAGTGATTTCCTATACTATGACCATTTTGCTGCTCTTGCAGTATAATCTGAGGATATCTTTGAGCATGTTCTCCGGTTACAAAAAAATTGACTTGGACATTATGTTCAGAAAGTACTTTTAATAACTCAGGAGTGGTATTTGGATTTGGCCCATCATCAAAGGTAATTAAAATTTTCTTGAGAGGAAGATCTCCTCTAATAAAAACCGGTCCTCCAGACACATCGACGTAGATTTCTTCACTAGGTCCAAATTGTTGGTTTGATTCGGTCAACATGTTTTCGTTTTGCAAATAAAATCTAGAGGTCACATTAGCCAGAGCCTCAATTTTTTGCGATGAGTTTTTTATGTAATTTGTTGTGATTTTTATCGCCTGTTTGAGACAGTGCTGAAGGGTTAAATTGTTAATTTGTTCATATTTAAAATATTGAGAATAAAATAAAAAGTGCTCATCTTCTTTTAGTTTTAATAGCGCTGAACAAAACAAATCTTCTTGGTGATTTTTTATAGAGAGCTTAATGATTAAGGGAAAGTATCGATCTGGATGAAAAGGGGATTGTTTCCAGGAAGCAAGGTTTTCTACTAAGTTATTGTTATGAATAGAATTAAGAAAGGAAACTTCATATTCATTGGCGTAGGATTTGTTGGATATTAAAGCAAAGGTAAGACAAATGTAATAAAGGAAGCGAAAATTGACCATATTTCCCCCTTTTGGCCAAGTTAAAGCATATAGTTTACTCATTAATTTATATTGTTGTATTATTCAAGGAAAGACCTTAATAAACTCCTGGAGAGAGAGCAAGTTTTATGAATATAGCTATTTTTGCTTCCCATGGTGGGTCTAATTTTGAAAATATTTGCAGGTTTGAGCGTGAAAATGGCTCTGATTGTAAGTTTAAAGTTAAATTGTTGATCAGTAATAATCCAGAAGCATTTGTTTTGAAGAGAGCTGAAAAGTTAAGTGTACCATCT
>JAGRAA010000174.1 GCA_020435185.1 Bdellovibrionales bacterium
GTAAATCCCAAACTCTTCTTTGACGTTTTCAATACTAATTTCTGAAAGAGCAACAGCATGTCTTGTGCTTGTTCCAGACGCAATTATAGAATACTCACTAATGGTATCCAATTCTCTAAGATCAAACCCTTTAATTCTCGCCGCTTTTCGATCAAAAAGACACTGAGCTACAAAATCAGTAAGGGTTCGATAGTCTCCCACTTTATCACCAACAGAATAAAATAATTTATTCTGTTTTATGTAGTCTTCAACTTCTGGCAAAATGTATTTTGAAACGTTGTGACCTTTTCTCAATTTTTTTCTAATTTCTTCACTAGAAATTTCAACATCGTCGAGTTGAATAAAGTAAATTGAGAACCCCGTTTTTAACAGAGCCATTTTCCCATCAAAGCTCTCTGTAATTTCTTGAACTCCCATAGGAAGATCCTCTAAAAGCAAAGGCATTTCACAACCAGGGCGTGAAGTAACTACCAAATGAGCACAAGCTAATATTTCTTTATATTCTTTCCACATTTCAAAATTTAAAAATTGATCTAATCCTATAATCAAATAGAGCTCTTGATTTTCTGAGTTTAAAGCCTTTAAGGTATCGACCGTATAACTCACTCCCCCTCTTTTGAGTTCGACATCATCTACTAATAAAATATCGTCATAGTGAATCACACCCAATTTGGCCATTTCATATCTTTGAACCGGAGTGGCACCCTCTATTTTTGACTTTAAGGGAGTTTCTGTAGTGGGAATCACTTTTACAAAATCTAACTTCAATTCATCTTTAACCGTCAACATACTATTAATATGCCCCAAGTGAATGGGATTAAATGTCCCCCCAAAAACTCCAACCTTATTCAAGATGACCTCCATCCAATGTTTTTAACTCTTCCAATATTTTAAATTTTAACTCCGGTAACTTATACCCCGTGGCCGCAGAAACAGTAAGAGTCGTATACCCCAAATCTTTAAATTGTCTTTCTAACAATTTAATTCTGTCCACTCCCGCAGCATCGGCTTTATTCAATAAAACAATTTGCTTTCTGCTTGATAAGGCCTTTTCTTTCGACAAATCATTTTTCATATCATACTTTTTTAACTCATTATTGATTGTCTTAAAGTCCTCCAAAGGCTCTCTACCAGAAAGATCAACAGAGTCTATAACATGAATAAAAAATCGAGTTCTTTCTATATGTCTTAGAAATTGATGACCTAAGCCCACGCCTTCACTGGCCCCTTCGATTAAACCCGGAATATCTGCTAGAACACAGGATCTTTCTCCATTTAGGTCCACCACTCCTAAATTTGGAGTAAGAGTTGTAAATGGATAGTCGGCTATTTTTGGTCTAGCTGCCGAGAGATGAGAAATCAGAGTAGACTTTCCCGCATTTGGAAACCCAATAATGCCCACATCTGCGATAAGTTTTAATTCTAACCGAAGGTCCATCGACTGACCCGGCAAACCATTTTGGGCAACCATGGGAGCTTGGTTAACACTTGTTTTGTAAAAGCTATTTCCTTTGCCTCCAAGACCACCTTTTAGAAATACCACTTGCTCTTGGTTCGTCATATCCAACAAAACATTAGACTGACGATCCATTACAATCGTTCCCGGAGGAACTCTTAAGATAATATCATCACCGTCTTTTCCAGAACTATGGCTACCACCGCCAGGCAATCCATTTTGTGCAATGTATTTTTTGTGATTACGAAAGTGAATAAGAGAGTTTAACCCTTGATCCACTTCAAACAAAATATGACCCCCGCGACCACCATCTCCACCATCGGGACCGCCACGAGGAACTTTAGCTTCTCTTCGAAAGCTAATACTGCCTGGACCTCCAGCTCCGGAGGTCACTGTTATTTCAATTTCATCTATAAATTTCATGACTCACCCAAATCGGGTGTAAACTTTTTGAGAGCTTAGATTTACTTAAGCTGTTTTAGGATAAACACTCACTTTAAAACGTTGTTTATCTACACGCTCAAACTGAACACAACCATCTATAACTGAATAAATAGTGTGATCTCTTCCCATTTTCACATTGTTACCAATATGAAATTTTGTCCCACGCTGTCTAACTATGATGGTTCCAGGCTTTACGGGTTGACCGCCAAATCGTTTAACACCCAGTCTTTTACCAGCATTATTTTTATTATTCTTAGTACTACCTGCTGCTTTTTTCGATGCCATAATTTACTTCCCTTTTTGTCCGTCCAATTAAATTACTTCTTCTTCGTAGCTTTCTTTTTAGCAGCTTTTTTAGTTGCTGTTTTCTTTTTAGCCGTTTTTTTCTT
>JAGRAA010000175.1 GCA_020435185.1 Bdellovibrionales bacterium
GAAAAGAGATTATCAAAAGGAGTTGATGCCCATGAAAATTATTATTCTTTCTTTCATGACCTTAGGACTTATGGCTTGCGGATTAATGGAAAGACATCCCGGCAGTGGCTATCTTGATCTCGATGAGAACCCAGCCACTCCACCTCCCAGCCTTCAGCAAGTTGAGCTGCAGAATACAAAAGAAGAATTGGGTTATCAGACTAAGGTATTAAACGAAATGGAACAACAACGCCTTCTACTCCGATTAAAACTTAATCAACTTGAAAAAGAATTGATTACAAAAAAAGAGAGAGAACAATACTATAAGCTCAAACCTTATTTTAAAAATGACTCTCAACGAATAAAATTTCTTTCCATTCCCACACTTGAACAAAGGGCACAATATGCTGGTGTTTACGGTATAAGTGCCGAAAATACAGATTACGGTCCTAGATCCATAGCCGCCATCGAAAATAAGGATATTATCGTTGGGATGACGAGAGAGGCCGTTGTTGAAAGTTGGGGTGAACCTGATGCCAAAGAAATTGCAGGAAATTCTATCTACGGAAATGAACGATGGGTTTATCAAAAATATATTTCTGGTTCAAATGGTTATACAAAAGAAAATCGGACGATCTACTTCGAATCTGGACAGGTAGCAGGATGGTCTAGAGAATAAAAGTATATATTCTTTTTATTCAATCGAGCAACTAGATCACTTAACCTATTCTCTCGACTCAACTTTGTATCAAAAAAAACAGATTGGTCTAAATAGGATTTCAAAATATATATATCCTTAGCTTTCTCATAATGCACTATTAATGGTAATTCAGAAAATTTATCAGACCGTTTCAAGATTTCGCTTTTTCTAGTAATAGAGACAAAATTTATTTGATCTCTTGAAAAGGTATTTTCTTGAGTATGCCTATAAATTTGATAGGGATCTTGATTCCAAATTTCATCGGTAATTTGACTTTCGTACATTCCTAAAAATCGAGGAATCTTACGATGAGCAAAAGATTGTATCCAATTTTTTTTATTCGGATTCTTTTGTGCCTCAAAAATAACTTTAGACATTATGAAGTCATCGGTCAAAGTCAAATAATCTTGCAAATTAACTGGTTTTTCTACTTTTCCCTCTCTGATTAAATCACCCAGAGCTAAACTCAACAGTAAATCGTAAGCAGAATGTGTTCTATGTCCGTAGATCTGCCTAAACATTTGATACCGACTCCAGAGATAGTCATCTAGAGTATTTGATCTTTTCGAATGAAGAGCTAAGTTGATTTCGCCGTTCATGCATGCTAAATGCAAAGCAGAGATAATTCCTTCTTTGTCGAAGAGTCCATAGTTAACACCACAACTTACACTATCTCTTTGTAAATAATCCATACGGTCAACATCAATGGTCCCAGTAATTAAGCTTTTAAAAGCCTGATGCAGGCTTTTTATTCCTCTTTCTGATTGAACAGACCCTTCATCTAAATGTACAAACTCATTGTGACAAACATCGTAAACCTCAAAAAGAGAGTCCATAAATTTTTCAGATGGGGAAACTTCCTCTATGAGTAATGAACCGATATCTTGAATCCAAAACTTAATATCGACGTTCAATAAATTATTTTGATCACAGGAGGACTGAAGATCTGTTAATATTTTACCGGTAATGAAAACCGATAAAACTTCATGATCTATTGTTCTGTCACTAACAGCAAACTTTATCTTTAAGTACCTCAATAACTCATCAGATAGTGTCGGTGCCCAATCCCCATGATTTTTAAAAACTTCTTCATAGGTTGGCAAAAAATTTTCTCCCAATGGTTCTAGATGAGCCAGTGAATGTGAAAAAGCGCCATGTCCCACATCATGAAGGAGAGCCGCCAAGCGAAACACCTGTAAAGCGTAAACGCTTTCTTGAAACCTAAGATTAGAGAAAAGTTTTGACAACACCAACTGAGCGTTATGACATGCACCTATAGAGTGGGCAAATCTTGTATGAAACGCTCCCGGAAATACATAGTGAAGCAACGAGGTCTGCCTGATAAATCTCAGTCTTTGAAAATCAAGGTGATTGATAACCGAAACTTCAAAGGGAGATAAAGAAATCTGCCCATGAATTGGATCTTGTACAACTACGTGTTTTCCCAGTTTAGGCATGCGCCTCTCGCCAATTCTTTCCAACCGCAACATTAACCTTCAAGGGAACCTCTAATTTTACTGCATTTTCCATAATTTCAGTTATATCTGCTATCGCCTCTTCTACATGGCCTTCTGGGCATTCTACTAAAATCTCATCGTGCACCTGTAATAAAATAGGATAGCTCAGCTCTTCAAAAACCTTAACCATAGCAATCTTGACTATATCACTCGCTGTCCCCTGAATAGGAGCATTGATCGCCGCTCTCTCACCAAATTTTCGAACTGCAGCGCTCTTAGATTTCAATTCTTCTATATATCGTCTTCGACCAAACAAAGTTTCTACGTAGCCATACTCTACGGCTCTAGCTACGGTTTCATCCATATATCTTTTAACTCCTTGAAACTTTTTAAAATAATTATCAATAATCTCTTTACTTTCTTTTCTGCTAATACCTAGGTTTTCAGATAATCCAAATACTCCTTGTCCATAAGCAATTCCAAAATTAACCGCTTTTGCTTTTCTTCTTAATTCTGCATTTACCTCTTCTTCTTTGACCCCAAAAACTTCCATTGCGGTGGCGGTATGCACGTCCTTATCATGCTTAAATGCATTTAATAGCCCTTTGTCTTTCGCTATACTCGCTAAAACCCGCAATTCAATTTGACTATAATCTATAGAAATTAAACAATTCCCTTCATCTGCATAAAAAGCTCGACGAATATCTTTGCCTCTTTCTGTCCGAATCGGAATATTTTGTAAATTTGGATTTATACTGGATAACCGGCCAGTAGACGTTAGTGCTTGATTAAAATGGGTATGTATTCTTCCTGTATCTTTATCTGCCAACAGAGGTAAAGAATCTACATAAGTTGACTTCAACTTTGATAACTCTCTGTACTTTAAAACCTCATCACAAATAACATATTCTTGTTTTAATTTTTCTAGGACATCACTATTCGTCGAATAACCTGTCTTTGTCTTTTTTCCTGGAGGAATTTTCATATCTTCAAATAAAATTTTAGCCAGCTGCTTTGGGCTCGCAATATTAAATGTCACCCCAGCCAGTTCATAAATTCTTTGTTCAATGATTTTTATATCTTTGCCGAGCTCCTTACTTTGAGCCTCTAATATCCCTGAGTCTAAACAAATTCCTATTTGTTCCATAGCATAAAGAACCGGAATTACCTTTAACTCTATTTCTTGATAAACCTTTAAGCCATTTAAAGTTTTCAATTTTCCGAGCAGCATCTCTTCGAGTTCGATTTCACAATTCAGTATCTGTCCGGATGTGGGAATTTCTGGATACATTTTTCCAGTATATTCGGTATAAACTTCAGCAAACCCTTTAATTGCGCCCGCCTTACATACATAAGCCGCAATTTTAGAATCCCAAAGGGCGATAGGATCTTTTAAATTAAGCGCTTTCCAAAATTCTTTTAAGTCAAAACCCTTCCAAGATATAATCTTAGAGTTTAAAATATCTCCAATTCTATCGAGATCACCAGTAACTTCGACGGCTTTATTGTCCACCCCCAATATCAGCCCTCTTTCATTGTAAATGCCATAAACTTCTGAATAAGGCTTGATGTTTGCTTTTATTTCATCTTCTCCCCATTTTATAGATTCAAAATCTTTACTCTTAAAATTATGACTTATTGCTACTTCAGATTTAGCATTAATCTCTGTGGGAGAAGTCTTTTTACTCTCAGTTTTAGACGATGAAGCAGACCCATTCATGCCGTTTAAAAGCTTATTCACCAAGCTTTTAAAATCCAATTCATCAAGAATTTGCAACAAATGATCCCTATCGATATCCTTTAACTTTAGATCTTCTAGCTCTACTCCAAAATCCAGATTTTCTACAATAGTCACTAACTCTTTAGACAAATAAGCTTCTTTTTCACCCTGTTCAATTTTGGATTTAAGGGCTTTTCCAGAAATTTTATCTTTGTTTTTAAAAATTCCCTCTAGATCGGAGTATTCCGCTAAAAGCTTTTGTGCTGTCTTGGGGCCAACTCCCTTTATACCAGGGATATTGTCACTTGCATCTCCTGTTAATGCCAAATAATCTTTGAATTGCTCAGGACTGACTCCCCATTTTTCTTGAACTTTGTCCGCATCGTAGGTCACTTCTTTCATGGTATCGTACATAGACACAAAAGGGCGGATCAATTGCGCAAAATCCTTATCGCCACTGACAATAACAACTTCAAGTTGGTTATCGCGGCCAAATTTTGCCAAGCTTCCGATCACGTCATCAGCTTCATAACCTTCTTTGCTAATAGACGTAACCCCTAATACATCAATGAGCTTCTGAATATATGGCATTTGAGGCACCAGATCCTCTGGCATTTCGTTTCTATTGGCTTTATACTCACTATACAAATCTACTCGAAAAGAAGGTTCTTTGCGATCTTGACAAAAAACCACATAATCGGGCTTAAGTTGTTTTAATAATTTCACCACCATGGTTAAAAAGCCATAAAGGGCATTGGTAGGCAGCCCATTTTTATTTTTCATTGGTGGTATTGCAAAAAAAGCTCTGAAAAAGAAAGAGCTCACGTCGACAAGATAAAGTTTTTTCATACCTAGGTTGTAGGTTTTCGATGGGAAAATGTCTATAAGTTTAATTGTCTAGATCATCATGATGGACCTGGTCTAAACCTTCTTGCACCATCAAAAATTCTGCCTGCACTCTTTTAGATACGAGCTCTCTATTTTTCTCGACAATCATCTGTAGGCTATTGAGTTGAACCTTCATTTCTTGATCTGGTTGAGAGTCAGACCGTTCCCACTCACAAATCAAATCTGTACTACATGAAAGCCTCCTCGCCAACTCAGCCACACTCCATCCCAAAGAGAGTCTAAGTTCTTTAATCTTTGCACCGGACCATTCAACTTTCATGAATCACCTCACTGAATGAGAATTGATAATAGTGATATTAAAGATATTTTCCAAGCCTTTTTTGCTCTTTGTTATTCTTCGTAACCAGTTAAAATTATTAAACTTTACTGATAAGATTTGGTTAACTATGGCTTTTCTGGAAATGGCACTATTCTTCAGAGGGTTGATCTTCGTCCTCTGTAAAGACAAAAATCAGCTCATCTTGCTGAGCCAACTCAGACTGTTCTATAGCTAACTTCCTCAAGAATTCAGGCTGAGAGGCTTGGCCAATCTTCGCTTCTATAAGACGGTTTTTCTGAATAAATTGGTTAATTTGCGAATGCACTTCTTCTTTACCTTTACTCAGTCTCCAAAAAGACAAAAGGCTCCCATCTAAAGATAAACTTACTATAGCCAGCAGAAGACCATAAAATAAAACCCTATGGGGTTGCCCCAAGAAGGTTGTTAATAGAGATATAATCCTCAAATAAGATCTTTTCATTGTTTTATTTTATCTAAAGAATCGAGAGAGCTCAGTAGTTTTTATATAAATTCTACTGATTCTCTCCTTTAGTAAGGGGTTTGCTTTCATTTTTTGGTTCTGATGAAATAGGATTTCCATTTGGACCAAGACGCTAACGTAGGAAACTTTTATTTTGGTACACATTGAAAAGGACCCGGCCCCCAAAAGGCATTGCAGCGATAACCTTCTGGACAGCTTAGATCATCCCAATCACAGAGATGGTTTGGTTTTCTATTTCGGACTATTCTACATTGGTAATTTGGTCCATTTGGCCCCCATCCAGGTAAGCACTCATATCCTTGAGAACAAGGCTCCTCACAAAAATAATTATCATTTGAGGTAAAAGCATAGGAAGGACCAGTAAAGAGAAACATAAACCCTACAAATATTAAATTCTTCATTTCATTAACCTCGCACAAGAATAAGTTGCCGTTACAGTTTCTTTGACGGCATAGGGACTTGGATTGTGACAATCTTCATTGAATTTTTCATATTCGTAGGCACTCTCGCGATGAACCTGAAAAGGATAGCATCTTTTTGCAGCTCCTTGATCTGCAAGCTCTTCAGCGTAAAATCGATGACTAGTAATTAATTCTCCATAAGAATCAAATGCAGGACCCGAGCAAATTTTACCAGCCATCAAAAATATTGAATCAGGTGGGGAGGCCTGGCCTAATCCGTCCTCATTACAATTTCCAATAATTTCGGAACTATGGTTACTTGAGTCACATTGATGCTCTAGTGCGAATGCTGTATATGGTAGGCATAGGGCGAACAGTAAGTACTTATACATGGTATCTCCTTTGTTGCGCCTACAGTATGAAAATAAATATTGAATTAAAAGGTCATAAATATTAATAATCGTTAACTTATGGATATTAATCGAATGCGATATTTTATTTCCTTGGCAAAGACAGGAAGCGTGACTAAAGCCGCTGAAATTCACCGAATTTCACCACCGGCATTTTCAAAAGCGATCAAAGTTTTCGAAGAAGAGGTTGGACACCCCTTAACACTTCCACATGGCCGCGGAATTCTTCTTACAGATAAAGCAAAAAAACTTGTGACTAAATTGGAAGAAATTATTCAACAAATTGATGCTTTAAAAGAATCCACCCAAAACAACACTGAAACCGACATTTTATCGATCGCCACTTTCGAAGTCTTTTCCACATACTTTTTACGATTTTTAGATGAGCCCGGTTTAAGCGCATTGAAACTTCGACTTCATGAGGCTTTACCTGGCGAAATAGAAAGGTTAGTAGCGGATAGAATTGTAGATTTTGGAATTACTTATATTCCTGTTCCTTATCCCGATATTGAGTATTTAAAAATAGTAGATACAGAAATGGGGGTTTTCGTTAAAAAGGGAGCATTTAAAGGTATTGAACAACCCCATATTCCTTTTGTTACTCCAATTTTTCCAATAAGAGCAACTCCAACAAAGGCCCGTGGCCTTGATGGTTGGCCGGAAAATGCTTATAAAAGGCGTATTTTACATGAAGTAACCCTTCTAACATCGGCGATTGAACTTTGTCGTCAGGGAAGAGTTGCCGGATATTTCCCTTTGTTTATTGCGAGGGAATTTAACATGAGATCACCAAAAGATTCTCAGCTTGAACGCAAACCCTCGCCTTATGGTAACCGAAAATGTACAGTTCCTGTTTATATAGTGAAAAGAAACTCTGACATTGAACATCAAAGAATGAAACAACTCGCTAGAGCAATTAGAACAATTTGCAAATAAAACCACATTATCTAAAAGGGTTCGTTTTTTCAAAAAAACACGAATAACAATTCGAATAGTTAATTAACCAGAACCTTCTTTTTTTGCCTTTAGAAAACAAAAAATGGCCTGTATTTCAGCTAAAAAGGCTCTATTACCTTTCAAGATACTCTTCAATTCGCAAAAGTTGATTGTATTTAGCAATTCTCTCGGATCGACATAGACTTCCGGTTTTAATTTGATGACAGCTCAAGGCCACAGCCAAATCCGCTATGGTGGTGTCCTCTGTTTCACCACTACGATGAGACATAACCGTCGCAAAACTCGCTTTGTGAGCCATAGATACGGCTTCTATCGCCTCTGTAAGAGATCCAATTTGATTGACCTTAACCAGCAAAGCATTAGCTGCAGATTTCTCAATACCCGTTTTTAATCTCTCTGTATTAGTAACAAACAAATCATCACCGACAAGCTGCAGGCTTTCTGATGCATGTTTATTTTTATTTATACTTGCATTAAATGCAGACCAGGCGTCCCAATCGTCTTCACTAAATCCATCTTCAATACTCACCAACGGATATTTTTTTACCCATTCAGAATAAATAGAGCCGAGCTCTTCTCCAGAGATCCATTGATTTTCCCATTTATATTTTCCGTCTTTAAAAAGCTCAGTAGCTGCCACATCTAAAGCTAATGAAACATCTTCTCCAGCTCTATATCCAGCTTTCTCAATAGCTTCTGTTAACAAATCAAGAGCCGCTACATTAGACTCGATTCGAGGAGCAAATCCACCCTCATCGCCCACAGAGGTAGCCAAATTTTTTGCCGATAAAATCTTCTTGAGTTGATGAAACACCTCAGCCCCAGCTCGTAAAGTCTCTTTAAAACCACCCTCAATCTGAGGAACAATCATAAACTCTTGAACATCCAAACCATTGTCAGCATGAGCACCACCGTTTAAAACGTTCATTAACGGAGTAGGCAATTTGCGTGCATTCACACCACCAATATATTGAAACAAAGGCAAGTTGACGTCTTCGGCAGCCGCTTTTGCACAGGCTACAGAGACACCTAAAATAGCATTGGCACCTAAATTTGATTTGTTTTTCGACCCATCAAGCTCAATCAAAAACTCATCAATTTGTCCCTGCAAAGTAGCATCCCAACCCAGCAACTCAGGTCCAATTTTTTCATTTACATTGCTTACAGCCTTCTGTACTCCTTTGCCAAGATAACGCTTGCTATCTCCATCTCTTAATTCATGCGCTTCATGCGCTCCAGTAGATGCTCCTGAAGGGACTCCAAAACGACCAATCGCTCCACTTTCTAATGCTACCTCTACTTCAACCGTAGGATTACCACGACTATCTAAAATTTCTCTTGCATGAACATCAATGATTGTAGACATTTTCTCTCTCCATTCTTTTAAATGTGCCCTTCAAGGTTATCTAATTCATCTAAGCCATTCTGAACCGTTTTAGGGATTCTACATACAACATCATCCCACCCCACTCTCTTCATAGCAGATCGCACTTGAGCATCTTTTCTACCTTGCCCAACAAGTAAGGTGATCAACTGCTGTGCTCGAGAAAGATAGTCATTCAGTCTCATAAACTCACTTCTAACCTCTGCTATTGGCTTTTTTATTTCTAAACTTTCTTCAGAACCGTCTAACAAAACGTTGGAGTGAACCATCAAGTTCTTAAAACTTTGATTCAACTTCTCTAACTGTTCATCTTTAAACAACAGTTCTTCATTCTTTTTTTGTAGCTGTTTTTGACTATCATCTAATGCTTCCATAAGACTATGCAAAAGATCTGGACTCACCGCTGTTCCTAAGTCGGCCTCCTGCAAAAGCGGTTGCTGCTCATCGGCCCAATCGATGGTAATGGTAGAATTTTGCCACTGCACATGAGAATAATCTTTACCTACATATTTGGGCAAAGACTCTAAAACTGCCTTTAAATATTTAATGGTTAAAGGGTATTCATTTTCATCGATAGAAAAATGAAAACTTACACTTGAATCTGTAGATCTTACTTCACCAACAGGAGGATCGGGAGACACAAAATAAGACAGCAACCGATGAGGCTGTAAATAAATGTCTTGAGGCTTCTGCATCATTCTCAAAACGCTGTCTAAAACCCCCCAAGATCGCAACTTGTAACTTTGCCTCCCCACCTTAGAAATCACATCGGTATCCGGAAAATGGCTCTCAACCAAGCTTTCTACAAAATCTAGAAAACGCTCCGTCTTATGACACTCCAACCACGAATTAGGGTCACGGATAAACTCCATGGGCAAATCAGTAAGCTCATACAGCTCAGAGGTAGCTATTCCTTGCTGATCCAAAAAGTTTATTATTGAGTTGGTAATTTTTGCGCTAAAATACACGCCCCATTATTATTACCATTTCATAGAGAAAACAATCTCTGGTGGAGATTTTTTATTGCTGTCATAATTTTAAAATTTCTCTGCAAAAATTTAAGAAGCCTCATCTAATTTCTTAAATTTTGATGAAGGAAAGGGAATATTGTTGTCCTCAATCTCATGCATAAAAGAGGGCAGATTGCCGCATGGCACAATTCCGCCTTTAAGCTTTCCATCAGGCATTTTGGTCAATCTGCTCATCGCAAAAATGGGAACCACATCATAAGACCCATCCTGATTTTGGCCACGAACTTCAGAGATTTCAGCTATTTTACGGCTTCCGTCAGAATATCTGCTCGCCTGAACAACCAAATCAACAGCACCGGCAATTTGGTACTTTAAAGCCTTGTCACTTAAACTAGAATCCGCTCCTTGAGCCAGTGCTTCTAGTCTGACCATAGCATCTGCAGCGCTATTTGCGTGCACAGTTCCTAAGCATCCTTTGTGCCCCGTGTTCATAGCTTGAATCAATTCAAAAGCTTCGGCGCCACGAACCTCTCCGACAATGATGCGATCGGGACGCAAACGCAAACTACTCTTTAACAAATCTCTAATGGTTACCTCACCTTTGCCCATTTCATCAGCCATACGAGTTTCAAAGAATACTGTATGATCATAGTCAATCTGAAGCTCAGTAGAATCCTCAATTACAATAATTCTTTGCCCAGGAGGAATTCTATTACAGAGCAATCCCAACAAAGTCGTCTTTCCTGAACCCGTTCCGCCACTCACCAAAATGTTTTTTCCCAGTTTCATAGACAAATCCAAAAACTGAGCGGCATCAACGCTTATAGCTCCAAAGCGAATCAAATCTTTAAAGGTCATTGACGTTGTTGAAAATTTTCGAATAGCTACAGTTGTTCCATTTCTTGCACATGGAGGGATCACCGCATGAATTCTAAATCCATTTGGCAAACGAGCGTCTAATCGAGGCTCTTCATCATTAATCCTTCTCCCCACACTTTGAGCAATATTATTCACAGCAGCTCGCAGAGTATCTTCATCAGCAAAATGCGCCGGAGTCTTTTTAATCTTTCCGCTGACCTCAATAAAAATATCATCAGGTCCATTGATCATTACTTCTGTCACTGATTCATCTTGTAAATAAGACCACACTGGTTCTAAAAAATTTTTAATGGCCGCTTCAAAAATTGAAAGCTCGTCATCATTCATTGCGCCCCCTTACTCTGATGCTGGCAAACGTATTTCTGGAGAAGACTCTCCTCCAAACACGACTAATCGGCCTTGAGCTGAAGTTTCTGGGCACTGAAAGGAAAAGGATCCTTGAGCTTGAGGTTGGATATAGAAAGTTTTTATTTCTCCATAGTAGGTGGCATGGTGCTCACTAAAGGCATCTAAAACAAAACTAATATTTTTATTATTCTTATTAACATTCACAACGTTAATTTTATAACGCAAACCTTGTTTTACTCTTACTGTTGAAGGAACAAATCCATTTTCAGTATTCAAAACGACTAACTCATTAAGTGCTTTCTTTGACCCAAATACCATATCTAAAATATGGTCTTTAGGCCCTTCCTGGGAGGCTGGAGCACGACTCTCTTCTACAGGAGCGGATTTCATTCTTCGTGAAAAATCAAAATCCCATCCAGCGATACAAACTGAGTTAGATAGTAAAATTATGAAAAAACCAAAGACAGCCTTTTTCATCATCAATGCAACTCCTCGCGACTATGAAAATCTGCGAATTCTCTAGCTACTTCCATAGCCAAATAGCTTAATGTGGTAGGATCAAATCTTTCTAACTCTCTCATCAACTCTGAGACGTCTCCTTGATGTAAATTCACAGACTCTATGACCCGAGTAAGGTCTTCGTAATGATTGGAAATTTCATCTAAAGCCGTAGTCCAATCTTGCTCCAAAACAGGATCAATAACCCCTAAGTTATAAAGAGCATCAAAGACCGTTTGTAAATTCCCTTGTAAGTACATAGGTGCCTCCATTAAAGACCTTCTTTCATAGTCTTTTTATCGGATGCTCCCAGAGATTAATTTAGCTCTTGTCAAGGCAACTAGACCATAGGACTGGAATAAATCTTGTATCTAAAAAGGCCGTGAAACCCCTTATTTCATTTATTGCTATTCTGCTGTTCTCCAGCTTTGTCTTTGCAGACAATCTTTGCCGAGATGTCTTTAAATTAGACATCAACACTAAAATTTCCATAAATACTCAATTGGTAGATACTCATACCCACTTGGGTCTACAAATTCCCCCTCCAAATTGGAGCTGGTGGGTTACCTTTAGGAAAGTCACAGAAGCCTTTACCCTGGGAGAAGGCTACTTGGGAGGAGTCGTCACTCGTCTAAAACTGGTCGATGGAACATAGCAAACCATTAAACGGTATCGTCATAGACAAAACGCATACTCAGACGTAGAAAAGATGAAATATCTACAAGAATACGAGTCCGAACTTCCTTTTAGAGTTGCTGATTATTCTGCCATTAAAAGAACTCGAAAGTATGTAGAAATTGAAACGCTCTTTGGTGAAGCGATAGATTACTCCATTGAAAGACATTCAGAAAAAGAAAAGGCTCATATTGTTGACCAATATAATTTGGCTATTAAAAAAATGGCTCAATGGGCTCGACAAAAAAAATAGATTCAACCTCGTACAAATAGGTAACGACCCTGTGGATCCGTCTTTACTCACACTAACGATTGAGTTATACAATAAATCCATCATCGGAATTCATCCTGGCAACATCCTTATTGAATCTACAACTGGAGATCTTATTCTCATCGATCCGGTATAGTTTATGAATAGATCCATTATTATTGTAATTTTTTTTCTTATAACCTTTTCGCAAGCAGTATATGCGACCAACACATGCATTGATGCTTTTGCGTTAGATCATCGTTCTAAAAATATTGTGTTGAATATTGCTTTAAGCCAAATTCCTGTCCACCAGGGCCTGCGAACAAACCCGTTAAAATCACAAAAACAGCTTACTCGTAAAAAAGTTTCTCTTACGACTCTACTTGGAGTGGGACAATTTGGGGGAAAGGTCTATCGCGTGGCTTTTGCTGATGGCTCCTTTGCGACTTACAAAAAATACACAAGAAGTGCTGTCCTCCGTATAGATCTGCAAAAAATGAAGTTTTGGAAAGACTACGAACAGGAACTACCCATAAGAGTAGCCGCCTACAATCACCCGATAAAGGATTTAAAATATGTGCAGGTAGAAAATGTCTTTGGATCTACGGTAAAAAGTCTCTTAGAGAACCCTAACGTTCCCGATAAAATAAAATATCAAGTCAGAGAAAAATACCGTGAGATTTTTTTTAAAATTCATAGATGGGCCTCACGCCACTCTGAGCAGGTTGAGCGCGTAGCTTTAATACGAAATGGCTATCAAGGTTACGATTTACTTGGGATCGTGCTTAAAAATAACCAAACTTTGTGGCTACACCCAGACAATATCGTTATAGATGCTTTTACCGGAGAGTTTGTTTTAATCGACCCAGCCTAAACTGGCCCACAAAAATGTTGTTAAGAAATAGATTCTCTTTGATTTTGTGTCCGGATCTTGAAAAAGAAGATTATTTTGTCAAAGAAGACTTAATAATTCTGGTGTTGTGATAATAAACATAGAGTTCAATGTGATGACTGAGCCTTTC
>JAGRAA010000176.1 GCA_020435185.1 Bdellovibrionales bacterium
AACGAGTGCCAATGCTTTTGGCCAGGACAACTTTATTTTCTGGTAATTCAAATTGATCAAGACCAGCAAAAAGGAAATTGTAAAATTCTGCATAGGTTTCAATATTATTGTCTTTTAATTGTTCCCGTCTGAAATCATATTCAAGGTTTAAAATTTCGAATCCACTTTCATAAAGTGCGCCACTTGGATAGTACAAGCAAGGCCCCATATGAGAGTAACCAGCCCCAGGAAAAACGACCACTACCCCCTTGGGGTTGTCTCTACGGAAGTAGGAAATATTAACTGTAAACTTGTCATTTTTTATAATGTCTAGCTCTATCTTCATAATTTACCAAATATTTTGCTCTTTAAGGATCTTCAGTTCTTGGGTCTCTTTATCAAAAGTTAAAAAGAAACAGGACTCTTCTTCAAAGGAGCCTTTATGCACAAGTTTATTTTTACTATCAACGACATAACTCAAGCCTCTTGGGCCACCATCTCTTTGGTCCATTTGATCATTATAGGAAAAATTAGATTGTATTAAGGGAACAGTCCAAGACTTCATATTTGTATAAATTGGGTTTTCAGATCCATCTTGCTTAACTTCTGACCATCCATCATCAGGTTGCCATCCCCAATATCCGGGCCATAGTATAAAATCGACGCTGCCGTTTTTAAAGTATAGGTTTGGCTCTTGTTGAGCTTCCATACAAATGAGATTGGCAAAGCGATAGTTCCCCAGTTGAAATATTTCCTTCTTATAATCATCGGGGACAGAAAAAAACTTCTGTTCTGACTCTGTTAGACCTACTTTAAAGAATTTCTTAAATTCCTTGCCAGTAATAAAATACCCAGAATTATAGATCTGATCACTTTTGAAAGCCGTCGGCAACAATACTGCAATACCTGAGTTCTCACTCCAACTAATAATCTTTTCGAGATAGGGGCTTAAAACTTCTTCCGTACATTCTTTTATAAGAGCTGAAAAACCAGATAAAGAACACTCCGGAAATACGACAAGGTCCACATCTTCCTTTTTTGAGACTTCCAAGCATTTCCAGATGGCCTCAAAGTTTTTATCTAAACTTGTCGAATTTTTAATTTGCGCTACAGATATTTTTATCATTTCAACCTTCAATTCCAATAATGTTTCCAAAAGGGTCTTCTAGTTGGCAAATTGTCCGGCCAGTTTCTTCAACTGCAAGTGGCCCTCTATAGATTTTCATATTCAGAGTTTTAGCTTTTTCAACAAAGTAATTGAAGTTTTCAACGTGAAAATACCCGACACTTCCGCCTTTTGAAATAGGAGACTTTTCATCGGAAAGATGTAAATTGAAATATGTATTTCCAAACTTGAATGAACAGAACAACTCATCCTCTTCAAAAGGTTCTATATCGAATAGTTGACAATAAAAATCTCTACTCTTCTTAATGCTTTCTACAAACATAAGATTTGTGATTAAACCTTTAATCATCCTCCATCATCTCCTCCCAAAGAGCATTTTTCTTTCTCATTTCAAGATTTCTTTTTGGGTGTTCAGGGTAATAAATTTTGTCGTTTTCGGGTTCACACTCCCCAACACATAAATAATAGATATAATCATCAGATTTGTTCTTGAGATTATGAGCAGTTCCAGAACCAGCTTTAAAATCGATTCCAATAAAGGGCTCAACTGAATATTCTTTTCCATCAAGGTACACAATCGGCGAGCCCTCTAAAACAAAGACAAATTCTTCTTCTACTGAATGAGCATGGGGCCACGAACTTCTTTTCCCCACAGGAATTCTCTCAAGCCAGACAGCAATATTTTTCATTTCAAACTGTCTGCTTAAGCAAACTCCATTGGTAAATGTCTCGGCATCATTAGGGTAAGAGAAACTATCATTTGGGATATGCTCGAAGCCGTTAAAGGTTTTTATGTTGTCATCTATTAAGCGTTTTTCAAAATTGCCTGGAAGTCCGTTATGGCCACCAAGTTCCTGTTCAGGCATATTATCCCACCAATGATTTCTACACTGTTCTTTTAAGTCTGGCTCAAGATGAAAATGGTATTGATTATCTGGTTTCGTTCTATCCCCAGAAACAAAGAGTTCACAATCCTTTTCATAGTTATTGATGAAAGAGTGGCCAATGCCCGTACCTGCTGGAAACCCAACGCAATCTCCCTTAAACATTTTTTTAACTTTACCATTCAACCAAAGATCAACTTCTCCCGAAATAACATAAACAAACTCTTCTTCAAGACTTTCGGCATGGGGCCTAGAGGTTCTATATCCAGATGGTATGTTAAAATAATGAGCGGCAATTCTTTTTAAATCAAAATATTTTGAAAAATTGGAGTGACTTCCGCCGATCTTGAGTTCTTCGTCAAAGTGCTTAGTATAAATATCGGATTGACTTACAAAATGTCCGTTACAAAACGGTAGATATCGTCCTTGCTCGGCCACTAATTTCTTTTTTGCTTTATCTAGTGGAAGCCAATAATAGTCAAATACTTCATGGTTATCTATGTCATTTGATTTAACTGTGTGAGTCCACGAATCAGGTAAGTCTTTTGTAAATATAGAAAAAACATGTCTTAGGTGGAGTTCGTTTTTTCCCTCATCAAAGTATTCAAATTTCCCTAAGAGGTGATCCATTTTATCAAACTTTAAGCCAGACTCTTCAAAAATCTCACGTAGAATACCTTTTCCTGGTTCTTCATTACTGGTGAGTGTGCCTGCCGGTACTTGTGGGTTCACTTCCGGTACATTTGGATGATCAAAAACGAGAACTTGAAGCTCTTTTTTTACGATACGGTAAATATAGGCAAATACTTTTTCTTTGCTAATAGTGGAAAAGTAAAATCCTAATTTTTTGTATAGTGAGATGGCGGGTAGGTTATTTTTATCTACGGCCAAAAATGCTCTAGAATATCCAATATCTTGCAATGCATTCATTCCTTTCCGAATAAGAAAGGTTGAAATTCCTTTTCTTTGAAAATCAGGATGACACATATTAAAGGCAAGCAATGGGAGATTTTCTTCGTGCGAATATACAAACACTACAGACCCAATAATCTTGTCATCATCTTCCACACAAAAAGATGCTTCCTTAATCCATTTTCCGTATTTACCATTAAATGTTGCTTTCATATCCTCTATACAGTCATCCGGAGTTTCACCATCATATTCGACCGTATTTTGTATACTTAAAAAATCTAGCTTGCCAATTTCCTCAAAATCACTTTCCACAATATTACGAACTCTGAACTGATCTTTCTCGTTGCTTTTGTTCAAATTGGTAAACATTAGAGATCTTTTGCTCATTTACAGATCTCCTTAAAGCCTTCTATGTATTCACTCATCGGCGGAAGTCCCAACTTAGATCTTCTGCTATCAACATGTTCTTTATCTTCTATAGGTAATGGTTCCCACTTGCCTGGGCCAACACACTTCCCCTGTGTTCCATACTTTTGAGGTCTTTGTTTGCTTAAGTCAGAAAAGGAAGATTGGACACGATCAAAAAGGTATGCATAATTTGCGGCATTGGTCTCACCTTGTTCCCACAGGTTCTTTAAAACACTTAAAATCTCTTTTTGAAATTCCGGATCATTGTCTGCATGTTGAACAATTAGCCAAGCATCTCTATCTGCTTTTTCACCAAACTGAGATATATTAATCCATTTATACCTTTTTAGGATATCTTTTAAGTCGTGAGTGTTTTCTTCATCCAAGGAAGTGAATCTCTGATTAAATTCTTTGTTAAAGAAATTAATCTCACTTTTATTATATTGATGAGTGAAAGGGAGATTAATTTGACTGCGCATGTATTGGTCGATTTCAACGAGAAAATCTAATTTTATTTTAACGTCATCTATATTCTCAAGATTAATTGGTTTAGCTGCAAACTCTTGTTTCTTCTTTAAAATATTTCCATCGTATTTTTCTAAATCATCATAGACTTTGAATACATTTCTGTCTTCAATTAACAGTCCGAGCTGATCCAGTACCCTTCGAATCTTAAAGTAGTCTTTAAGTACAATTTGATTGATCCATTTATAAACATCTTTCTTTTGAAAAATATCTTTAGCTGATTGGTTCTCGACAAAAATTCTTAGGGCATCATATTCTAGTAAGTTCACCCCCATGTGGAGATAAGTAGATTTTTCGTCGTTAGCTCCTCCATTTGCACTACCAACAGGTACTTTTGGGTAGATTTCTTTCATTTTATCTATGAATAAATCCACATTGTTTTTTAGGGAAGGCCTGGAGAAATGCCAATGAATTTGTTCGTGCAAATATGTAGACAGAAAATACTTAGGTTTATTTATCAATCTGGTATTTAAAGTAAGAACTGGATGGCTATGGGGTATAGTTCTGGATCTTATAATTACCTTATCTGTGAATGTATAAGTTGATAAATCATGTGTAGAAAACAAATCTAACAAAAGATCCTTTGCCTTTTTTTCAGCTTGATTTCCACTGTATAGTTCTATTGAGACTCTATCAGTTTGCTTGGGAGTAGATGCACAGGCTGTGCAAGCTAGTGAGAGCGTAAAAATTAGAAAAGAAATACTGTTTTTTGTAACAAGTATGTTTACTAAGGAAAGCCTCCGGCGATAAAATTGAGAAATAAATTTACTGAGTGGGAAGTTCATTTCCGACCTTTTCTTGCAGGTTTATTTCTTTTAGACTATTGACCTCCACAATATTATTTTTATCTAGATCAATTAATTGTTCGGGAGACATTTCCTTGCTGGCCAGAGTTTTTACTTCCTTCACGGCTTCAGTGAACAAAGTTCCTACTTCTTTGTGTGTTTCAAGGACAGCATCTTCAAATTTGGACTGCGCAACCATAGTGTATGCAGTTATAACGACAACAAACAAAAAGAGCGAAGCTAGCGGCAATAACCCTAGGACAAACAAAACGTCTCTAGAAGTTATTGTTGCTCCATGAACATCACTTCCTAAAAATTGAAATGCTGAAATAAAAATATAGTCAACGGGTTCGCCTTTAAATAAAGCCCCTGAAAATACCCCACTGGGGGAGGTCACATCTAGGATTCTTAGGATTCCTGCACTACCAATAACAACATTGAAAATAACAAATGCCCACATTCCAAGGAACCAAGAGAATAAAAAGGAAGTGCTGCCGACTTTTTTAGAAATATATTCTAAAGCATTGAAAGCTTTTGTTAGTGTTTCGATTTTTTGAATAATGAGATTTTTTAGATTTTTATTTTCATCATTCTTTTTATCGAGTTTGGCCAATCCAGAAATTATTTTTGCCTTTGTAGCTTTTTCTTTAAGAGACTTTAAACCTTGTAGTGATTTTAGCGGATTTATACACCATCTAAAACTCCATGCAATGAGAAGTGAGAGCTGAACAAAGATTGCATATCTTGTAATACTTAAAACTGTCGGATCACTCTTAGAAAAAGCAATAAGATATGTGATAGGTAAGCTTAAAACCAACATTCGCTTTAAAGGCATATTGTTATAAAGTTTTGTGAATGTCTTCCTGGAGTCCAATAAAAACCCAGTGGTTATTCTGACCATAGAGAATGGGAAAATAATCCAGGCCCATAGCCCTTTTAGATAACCTTTTTGGCCAAGAGAGGATTGAAAAACTGTAATAGTTAAAAACCAACAAGCGAATAAAAATATAATTTTATTTTCGATTGATTCTAGATGAAAGTATCTATTGAAGTCTTGTCTTATGCCGGAAAATACGAACAGGGTAAAAAGAGCTAAGATCCAATAAAATAAGCACATACTATCGCCAATAGAAATGTTTTGCCACCGGCTAATAGGTTCCTTTTTATTTTTAGTTTCTTGTTTGGATTTACTATCCTCCATTTAAGATATCCCCCTGAAATCGAAGAAAACATACATTAACTAACACCGAAAGTCATTTATACTTTCGATAACGTATAGGGCAATTAGAGTGCCAAAAGCAGTTTTTAGAAAAATTAAGTGTTTGAGTGAATTCTTAGGGACAAACTATCGCAAAAACTATAGCGAGCAATAGTTAGAAATTGCCAAGATGCGATACTTTTTAAGTACTAGTTATCAATTTGAACCATTAAATACGAAATTATTCAGTAATTATAGAGGCTTAAGTGAAATTGCAATACTTTAGGGATAATTAACTCAGTGAAAACTGCCATTTCTCCGATGTATTAAATACTTTCAATTTATAAAGAAGAAGATAAGGAGGGAACGTGAGCAAGGTTTTATTTGGAGCTTACTTTTTAAGTGATGTTTTGCATATTGAGGCTTTTGATAAAGATTTAATGACGGATTTAAAAGTTGGAGTTTCTACCATTAAGCCAGCTGACAACGAGAATCCAACACTGGCAGAAAAGAATTCTTTTAAGGCAAGTATTAACGGTGTTTTCCAGACATATGCACAAAGTTTTGATCAGGCAATATTTTATTATCAAGGTCCAAGTCGATCTAATCAGGTTCGGGGGACCAGGGGCAAACGTCAACCCAAAAGAAATAAGACAATGACAGCTTGGTCAAAATATATATTAAATGAGTTGCAAGTTTTGTGTCATCAATATGGTGTAACCTATAAGCAAAAATCAAAAAGCTCAGTTCCTGTTTCAAATAGAGATAAACAAAGAAATAAAAAGCCAGGGACCCACGATTTTATATCGGCAAGAGATTGGTTAATGAATGAATATATTGGAACAAACCTAAAATCTCCCCAGAAGATTTGTTTTGCGGCCGCCCTAAATCTTGGTAACGCTAAAGCAGCTTACAATACTTGGGCCAATAAATTCGAAAGGCATAAAAGAAAGGTTAACGGAATTAAAATTACCGTGGTAGAAAGGCAATCAATTCAACAGAAAGTTCTGCAAATCCCTTTCTGATACCAGTTCTTTATACAGCTGATAAATCCATTTGAATTTAAAAGGGTGAGATTTTTTGTATTCCCATTCATATCTAAAAATAAATGTTAACTGGTTTTCTACTAAGTGCTCTTTGATTATGGAATGGCGAAAATCATTCTCATCTACAACAAAAAGCATATTCGTCCAATGATCAATATGTCCCTTTATTGTGTGGTAGGGGTACTCTTCTTTAGCGACAGTTTCCTTTTTGCTATTTGCTATTCGGCCACGGTATGCGCTATCCCAATTTCGGTTGGATGATCTTTTTATTTCAGAGACGTTTAACATAGGTTCAATTATTACTACCAATGGCCAATCTAGACAAGATAGGCTGGATAAATTTCATTAAACGATTCCCCTAACGAAAACAGTGCTTAGCAAAACTTTAAAAAAGTATCGCAAAAACTATCGCGCGCGATAGTTTAAAGTATCGCAGGACTGCGATACTTATTCGCTCTGGAATGATTGGTTTTTCAGTATTTTAGGGCCATTTTGTCTTAAGGTTCTCTAAAGTACTGAAATAATTACATGGACGATTTGATTTTTACCCTAAACAAAGCTTGTATAACTAGCCGTGTCGTGCTTTAAAAAGTGGCACAGTGGTTGCTCTTGGACTTTTCTAGAAAGTTCAAGGGCGTTGGGGGACCATTTTGAAAAAGAAGTTATTCATCACAACATTTTTATTGGTTTTGGGACTAATCGCGGAATTTAGTCTTCGTAAAGATACAAATGCAGATAGTTCCGACGTGACCTATATAAAGGCCATCTACTCTAAGCCAGTCACTTATGATCCGGCACAAATGAATGACGGAGCATCGTTGATTTTTTCGGAATTGGTTTACGAAGGCCTATTACGATTTACTGAAAATTACGGGTTAAGAGCTGGTATTGCCGAGTCTTGGAAAACCAGTGACGATGGAAGAGAAATCACTTTTATATTGAACAAGAAGGCCCACTTTCACAATGGGGATAAAGTCTTGGCCCAAGATGTTGTGGTCTCACTCAGCCGAGTTCTCGCCCCATCAAGTCTTGTTTATAAATACTACGATATGATTAAAGGCGCTGATGAATATCATCAGGGTCGATCAAAAGTGGTTGATGGAATAAAGGCCGTGGACCCACATACTGTGGTCATTCAATTAAAAAGTGCCTTTCCGCCAATTCTTTATGTGCTTGCTGGGGGAACTGCAAAAATACTTCCTGCGAAACTTGTAAATAAAAAGGGATTTTTTTCTCATCCGATTGGTGCCGGGCCATTTAAAGTTAAGCAAATTGGTGATTCAGATATTGAGCTTACAAGAAGCAAACTTTATCACGGAGAGCAGCCAAAACTTAAAAATCTTACCCTGCGGGCAATTGATCAGACCATGGCGATGAAAGAAGCTGAAGTGGGAAAAATCCACGATTTATCCAGTTGGCCCCTTAGTGGAATGGAAGAAATATTTAAACATGGGCAAGATATTAGCACTGTTGTAGCCGACACTTGGATCATCGGATTTAATACCCGAATTCCACCTCTGGATAAATTAGAAGTCAGGCGGGCATTTAAGGCCAGCATTGATCAGGAAAAATTTAGAAAGAAATTTTACCCAAGTGCAGCCAAAGCTTATGGTTATGTGCCTGACGGATTTCCTGGGCATAAAAGCCAACCAGAGAAATTTATATTTAAAAAGGTGCCTTCCCACTCTCCTATCGTTATTACCATTCCCAAAGAGCTGGATAAAGCGCAAGAGATAGCTCGGTTTTTAAAAGATGAGCTTCAAAGTAAGGGTTGGAATGTAAAAACAAAATTAATGGCCTGGTCTGAATTGATGAAACGCTATGAAGAAAAAACTCTTCAAAGTTTTCTGGTTTCAATGATCGTTGACTATCCCGATACGGAGTTCTTATTAAATAACTTTGCGTCAACGAATCCAGATAATTTCAGTGGAATTAAAGATCCCATGATCGACTCTTTATTAAAAAAAGCTAGAGGTCTACAGGATCGGGTGAAACGCTACAAGATTTATCAGGCCCTTGCCGACAGGGTTAATGGTCTTGCTCTTTCTGCGAATCTGTTTCATTCAAGACCCCATTATTGGCTGCATAACTGTGTAAAGAACTTTAAACCAAATTTATTGGCCGTGGCCTATATTGATTATAGAAAAGTCAGTTTGGACTCAAATTGTTTGGGGGGTCAAAGTGAATAACAAGACCTTGAACTTCAAAGAGCATTTAAACAAAGAATTACTCTCTTATAGAATAGCTGTTCCGTTGGCTTTTTCTGTTCTGGCAGCAATGGTATCGGCGTATTTGCTTTTGATGTTTTACTCGCAAAATGACCA
>JAGRAA010000004.1:0-703 GCA_020435185.1 Bdellovibrionales bacterium
TTTTAAAATACCGACTTTTGTTTGACCCTGACATAGATTAAGGTCTCGGCTTATTAAAAATTGGGGGGAGTATGATTAAGAAGGGGATCTTAGTCGGTATCATTTTTTTAATTCAGTTATTAATGAGTGATTCTTTGTTCGCGAAATCTATACCTATTAGAGTTCAGAGTGACACTTTATATGCTGGAGATACCTTGGAAGTATTTTCTATTGAACGAGTGGTGGATGAAGTGAGAGCTGGAGACGTCGTGGTGTTAAGTGAATACCATGACAATCTGACACATCATCTCCATCAAAAAGAATTTTTAGAAGCTTTGACAGAAAGGCATCCTGAAATAAAAATTTCGGTGGGCATGGAGTTTTTTGAATACACAGATCAGAATGATGTAGATCGATTCCTTAAAGGAGAGGTTGAAGAAAAAGTCTTTTTAGAAGAAATAAAATGGGGCAGTATTAGTTTTGATTTTTATAGACCATTGGTTTTGCAGCCCTTAGAGTCAAAAGGATGGACCTATGGGATTAATGCTCCTAGAGCGTTGACAAGTAAGGTTTCGAAACAAGGGCTAGAATCTTTAAACGATCAAGAACGGAGCCTTCTTCCACCTCAATTCGAATTGGGGTTGGACAGTTACAAAAAAAGATTTGTTGAAGTTATAGGTGGTGGACATCCACTTCCTGAAAGACAAATCGAAAGATATTTTAC